>NZ_WQPW01000005.1:0-54201 GCF_018785465.1 Clostridium sp. MCC328 | reverse complement strand
GCCGCCAGCACAGAGCCGGAGGTCGAAGCCGCAGAAGCCGACATCACAGAACCGGAGGCAAAGACCGCAGAAGCCGACAGCGCTGAATCGGAGACGGAGGGACAGAGATCCCGTTCTGCGGGAAGACGTTCCGGAAACCGAAGGGAAAAACAGCAGCCCGTGCGCCCGAAAAAAGAGCATCAGGCAAGTCAGCGTGAAAATATCTTAAGACTGCGTGAGATCAAAAAGAAAAAGGCGGCGATGCCGTATATGAAGATCCTCGCGGCAGGAGGAGCGGCTGTTGCAGTGGTCGCGGTGGTTGCGGTTGCAGGAACTGTGATCGGAAATCACAGGGACACTTTTTCCAGAGGGATGAAGGTTGAGACCGCAGCGGCTTCCTTAGAGACAACAGAGGCTGCATCTGAGAGCACCGGGGAGAGAAATATTGTTCTGGAGACCACGCTTTCTGCCGAGGAGATTGCGTCTAAGGAATATGAAAAGACGGTCCAGAGTATTGTGGACAGCTATGCAAATCTTGGGATTGCGGAGGTCTCAGGCTATCTGAACGTCAGAAAGACCCCGGAGAGCTTCGGTGAGGTCATAGGAAAGCTGCCGAAGGGCGGTGCCTGCGAGATTCTGGATACCTCCACAGATGGCTGGTATAAGATCTCATCCGGCGGTGTGACCGGTTATGTAAGCTCCCAGTATGTCTATACCGGGGATGAGGCGAAAAAACTGGCTGCGGAAAATGTGGCTGAGCGTGCCGTGATCGATGCGGATAAGTTAAATGTCCGGTCAGAGCCGAAGGCGGATGCGAATGTTGTGGAGCAGGTATTTAAAAACGAAAGATATGACATCAAGGGGCAGCAGGACGGCTGGATCCAGATTTCTTCCGGATATATTTCTGCGGATTATGTCACCGTAAAATACGCTCTGGATGAGGCGATCAAGCAGGATATGAGACAGACGGTCTTAAGCCTTTATGATAATCTCGGTGTATCCAATGTGTCCAATTACCTGAATGTCCGCGACAATCCGGATGAGAAGAAGGGCAAGATCATCGCGAAGCTGCCGAGCAACGCAGGCTGTGATATCCTGGACACCTCCACGTCGGGCTGGTACAAGATCCGTTCCGGAAACATTACCGGTTATGTAAAATCTGAGTATATCCTGACAGGACAGCAGGCGAAGGACAAAGCGCTTCAGGTTGCAAAGCTGATGGCGATCTCCAACACGGACGGCGTCAATGTCCGCACAGAGCCGAACACGAATTCTTCGATCTACACACAGATCTCCAACAGCGAGCGATTCCTTGTAGCGGATCAGCAGGATGGCTGGGTAAAGATCGAGATCGATGATCAGGACGCATACCTGTCCAGCGATTATGTTGACGTTAAGTACGGTCTGGAAGAGGCGATCAAGTATACGCCGGTGGTTGAGGTTGCAGATACCTCTTCGAAGAATGATTCTAAGAACAGTTCAAAGAACAGTTCAAAGAATAATTCCGGTAAGAAGAACAGCGCAAACGACGGGGCTGCCGGATCGAAGTCCGGAAGTGTTTCCTCCAAACGTGCCCAGATCGCAAACTACGCAGTTCAGTTCGTCGGAAACAGATATGTCTACGGCGGAACGAGCCTGACAAACGGAACGGACTGCTCCGGATTTACGATGTCTGTCATGGCGAAATTCGGTGTATCCCTGCCGCACAACTCCGGCGCGCAGTCGGGAAGCGGAAAGTCGATCACCTCGAGCCAGATGCGTCCGGGTGACCTTGTATTCTACTCTGGAAGCGGCGGAATCAACCATGTTGCGCTCTATATCGGTAATGGTCAGGTGTGCCATGCGTCCAACGCGAGATCCGGTATCAAGATCTCCACATGGAACTATCGTACTCCGGCGAAGATCGTGAATGTACTTGGTGATTAATTGAAAATTGGAAGATTTCGGACAGCCCGGTAGAGATGCCGGGCTGTCTTGATAAGGAAAGTAAGTTTTGAAGAAATGAATTCCTCAGACTGGGAAGCCGGGACACATTAAAATTTTTCCGGGTGGATCAGGTCCGGAATGCATGGGAAGGAAAGAATATGGAGAAAAAGAAGAGAATTAAAAGACATGCGGCAGGTCTCTGCGCGGGACTCGGTATCCTGTTCGCCGCATCGGTACCGATGACGGCGTTTGCGGATACGGTTTATGTGAACGCGTCGAAGTTAAATTACAGGAATCAGCCCTCCACAGCATCAGGGGCGGTTCTCGGAACACTGCCCCGCGGGACAGTACTTTCCAGAGTGAAAAACAATGGGGAGTGGAGCGAGGTGCAGATCGGCGGGGCGAAGACGACCGTTTATGTTGCAAGCCGCTATCTGACGACCAGCAAGCCGCAGAGCAGCACTGCGAAAACGGGGGCGGCAACTACGGGCGGAACATCCACAGTCGCTGCCGATGGAACCGTGACAGTACCCGACTCCTTAAAGGCGTATGTGGATAAGGCTTATCAGGTTGGAATGGATTCCAACTGGAAATATGCGGGGATGTCCGCGATCAACAGCGGTCACGCGGTGTTCTACCACAATGGAACTGCGAACCGGAAAAATAAGGTGGTTGCTGTAAATGCTGGACATGGTACATCCGGCGGATCGAAGGTAAAGACCTTCTGCCATCCCGACAAAACGGCAAAGGTGACAGGCGGAACTACAGGAGCCGGAGCGACGAAGGCCGTTGCGGTATCCGGCGGAATGACGTTCGCGGATGGAACGGCGGAGAGTACCGTGACGCTCCGTATGGCGCAGATCTTCCGGGATAAGCTTCTGGCGGTGGGATATGATGTGCTGATGATCCGTGATGGAAGTGATGTGCAGCTCGACAATGTGGCGAGAACCGTCATGGCAAACAATAAGGCAGACTGCCATATCGCCCTGCACTGGGATTCCACGAAGACGGACAAGGGAGCGTTTTACATGAGTGTGCCGAATAATGCCGCCTATCGTGCCATGGAGCCGGTGGCGTCCCACTGGGAGTCCCACAATAAGCTTGGAAGCGCGCTGGTGGGAGGATTGAAGCAGAACGGTGTGAAGATCTTCTCGTCGGGATCCATGGAGATGGATCTGACCCAGACGTCGTATTCTACGGTTCCGAGTATTGATATTGAGCTTGGGGATGGGAAATCTGCTCATGATGATGCGACGTTAGGGAGACTGGCGGATGGGCTTGTTGTCGGTGTGAACAGTTTTTTTGGACAGTAAATTTTGGAGAGTTATATTAGGGGAATTAAAGAGAATACCGCTGCCGGGAAAATACCTGGCAGCGTTTTTTTAATCAATGAGAAGTTATACAGGAACTTCTTGATAATCAAAAAGTATTACATGGCGAAAATGCGCTTTTTGTGTGAGATATACCATCGTCGTATTTCTGGAACGCTTCGACCACAAATGGAGCTTTCAGCGGGTCGATTTGAAAGAACTTCTCCTCGTCCACCTTGAAGCCGATGGGAACGGTGCCGCCGTTGTACTTGCTGCCCTTCAGAACATTCTCCGTCATGCCGCGTACGACCTTTTCGGACAGCTCTGCAGAGTAGTAATGCCGGTCAGCAATGTAGCTGTAAATCTGCTCCATATCGCTGAGTGCTGCATGGAGCTGGTCATCGGTCATGGTGTCAGTGTTCAGAGCCGCAGGAGCTTTCGGCAGGGACAGCGAGAAAGGAATACCGCCCGTCCGCAGGTACATATCAATGGCGGTCGCCATCGGGATGCCAAGCTGCTTCAGCACGTCTTCGGCCTGCTGCTTGACGGTAGGGTTGACACGAAGGTTAAGTGTCGTATCGTTATTTTCAAATTTGCGCATCACTCAACCGCCGGACAAGCTCAATAAAATCCCTTGCATAAACGGGAAGATAGCTTCCTTTTCGGTAAGCTGCAACAAAATTGGAGGTAATACGAGGCTCACCAAAGCTATAACAATTGATTGGATGATTGCTGAGCCGATGACGCAGATGTGGCTCAAACATAAATGAGACACCGTAACCGACAGACACCAGTTCAATGATTGCCGGAAGGTTGCTGGTATACATAACATTTTTGAATTCAATGTCATTCTTCTTGAGGTAGTCGTCCATGATCTGCCGGGTACGCTGTCCGGAACGCATCATCAGGATACGCTCATTTTTCAGCACAGAAAGATTCAACTTCGGATATTTACTTGCTGGATTTGGTACGGCGAACCGTCCGATGGGGTGATCTTTACAGGTGCAGATAAGCAGTTCTTCTTTTTCCAGTGTGTCGTATTCGATAACGTCCGACGCCTTAGGTGGTTGAGAATAAAATGCGACCTCCACTTCGCCACTGAGTATTTTCTGGTCAAGCTGGTCTGAATGTGCCTCGATGATTTCCACCTTTACGTTTGGATAGAGCTTTTGGAAATCGGGCAGTGTCGCTGGCAGCATATAGGTACAGCGCATCGTGGGAAAGGCTACGCGCAAAACACCCACATCACGCTTCATGATGTCTGCCAATTCCAAATCAAGCTCGTTTTTCAGCTGTAAGATCTGTTCCGCTTTTTGCAGATAACATTCTCCTGCATGAGTCAACACATACCGATTGCCCAATCGCCGAAACAGCTTCAATCCAATATCTTCTTCCAGTGCTTTCAAAAATTTACTCAGGGTCGGTTGACTGATATAAAGCGACTCTGCGGCTTTCGTAATATTTTGATATTTTGCAATAGCTGTAATATAACTCAACTCCCGGAAATCCATCCGTTCCACCGCCTTTCTACATTCCTATTATAATAGAGATTCCTCGGAAATTCAACGAACTATGCACGCAAGCTATACTTTTGCGGAAGAAAAAGAATCGTTTGTTTTGTCTTGAATACAACAAAGAATCCGTTGATTTGAGCTGCTTTTCCTGAAAAGTTATGTCTGTTGTACAAAAAATCCGTTCCAGTTTGGAAAGCTCAAACAATCATCATAGCTAAAAACCATAGTTTCTATTTTAACCATGAATTTTACTTTTCGACTCGTTCGTATTACAATAGAACCAACAGAAGCGGATATCCGAAAACAGGGCGAGTGGTTCTGCGCAGGCCACCGCAAACAGGATAAAAGGAGTAACACGCATGGTGAAGTTGTATGATTCCGGTGTCTACCTGCTGAATGGAAAGACTCTGGTACGGGAAAAGGACGCAGAACTTTCTCTCAATAAGGAAGAAGCAAAAAAAGGCACGATTGCTTATGGCATTTTGCAAGCGCACAATACCAGCGGCGACCCGGAAAATCTGAAAATCAAATTTGATGCCATCACAAGCCACGACCTTACATATGTTGGCATCATCCAGACTGCACGAGCTTCTGGTCTGGACAAATTTCCGCTGCCCTATGTGTTGACCTGTTGCCACAATAGCCTGTGCGCTGTGGGCGGTACAATCAATGAGGACGACCATCTGTTTGGTCTGACCGCCTGTCAGAAATACGGCGGCATCTTCGTTCCTCCTCACATGGGTGTTATCCATCAGTATATGCGTGAAACGATGGCTGGCGGTGGTAAGATGATTCTTGGCTCGGACTCCCATACGCGTTACGGTGCGTTGGGTACGATGGCTGTTGGTGAAGGTGGCGGCGAACTGGTCAAACAGATTTTGGAGCAGACATGGGATGCCGCATATCCTGAGGTCGTAGCGGTCTATCTGGATGGCAAGCCCAATCCCGGCATCGGACCGCAGGATATTGCCATCGCCATCGTTTCGGCTGTCTTTGCCAACGGTTATGTCAAGAACAAAGTCATGGAGTTCGTCGGACCCGGCGTTTCCTCTATATCCACCGACTACCGCAACGGCATCGATGTGATGACGACGGAAACCACCTGCCTGTCCTCTATCTGGCGCACCGATGAGGATACGAAAGCCTTCCTGATGGAGCATGGCCGTGGAGGAGATTTCAAGCAGCTCGACCCCGCTGATGTTGCTTATTATGACGGCTGCGTTTACATCGACCTGTCCACCATCCACAGTATGATCGCGCTTCCGTTCCACCCCTCTAACGGTTTTGAGATTCGTGAATTGAACGCAAATATGGCAGATATTCTGCACAGTGTCGAGGAAGATGCCAAGAAACTTATCAAGAATCCGAACCTGAGTCTGAATCTGATGAGCAAAGTTCATGACGGCGCACTTTATGCTGATCAGGGAACCATTGCAGGCTGTGCAGGCGGTACTTATTCTAATATCATGGAAGCCGCCTATCTGTTGGATGGCAAGAGCACCGGAACAGGAGAATTTGCTTTAGGTGTCTACCCCAGTAGCCAGCCTGTCATGGTAGACCTTCTCCGCAAGGGTGCCATCGAAAAGCTCATCAATGCAGGCGCTACCATCCGTACCGCATTCTGCGGCCCCTGCTTCGGCGCAGGCGACACCCCGGCACATGGCGGTCTGGCTGTCCGTCATACCACGCGCAACTTCCCCAACCGCGAGGGTTCCAAGCCCGGCAATGGTCAAATCGCCAGTGTTGCACTGATGGATGCACGCAGCATTGCCGCCACCGCTGCCAACGGCGGACGCATCACTGCAGCGGATGAGTGGGGTTATGAATATGAATGTCCCAAGTTCGACTACGACGCAACGTCTTACGAGCACCGTATCTATCAGGGCTTTGGCAAGGGTGATCCGAATGCCGAACTGGTCTGCGGCCCGAACATCAAAGACTGGCCGGAGATGCCTGCTCTGAACGAACATATGCTGCTGAAAGTCTGCGCTTATATCACCGACCCTGTTACCACCACCGACGAGCTGATCCCTTCTGGCGAGACGGGTTCTTTCCGCTCCAATCCGATGGGGCTGGCAGAATTTACCCTCAGCCGCCGTGTTCCGGAATATATCGGCAAGGCAAAGGCAGTCATGAATCATGAGAAGAACCGGAAGAACGGCATTTGCCCGGCAGAAGTAGCCGATGCAATTGCAAAAATTCGCACGATTTCCGGTTTTGCCGAGATCAAGGAAGAAAAAATCGATCTGTCCAGCACCATTTACGCCGTTAAACCAGGCGATGGTTCTGCCCGCGAACAGGCTGCATCCTGCCAGCGCGTCCTGCTGGGTGGTGCAAACATTGCCAAGGAATATGCAACCAAACGCTATCGCTCAAACCTTATCAACTGGGGTATGGTTCCTTTCGTGACCGTCAGCGCACCGGACTTTGCAGACGATGATTACATCTTTGTGCCGAATATTCGGGAGGCATTAGAGGGCAGCATGGTGAACATCCCGGCTTATGTTCTGGGCGAGACCATCAAACCTCTGACCCTTGCGATTTCCCCTCTGACGAAGGAAGAAAAAGACATTATCCGCGCCGGTTCGCTGATCAACTACAACCGAATGCTGAAGAAGTAAGGAGAAATTGTCATGACATCGAATATTGCATTGTTTTCTGTATTATTCCTTGCCGTTATCGTTGCCGTTGCGTTCTGGCGCAAATGCAACATCGGCATTCTGGATAAGCTCTGCACCGACGCCGGCTATTCCGCTTCGGACTTTGCGATTCCTTCCATGGTGAACCTGATCCTCTGGTTCTGCCTGCTGATGGTGATTTTCTGCATCTATTATAAAGTCTGGAAAATCAAGCCTGCCTTGCAGACCTCTGCTTCCTCTACTGCCGTCGCTCAGAAGATGAGCAAAGAGCAGGTCATTACCGCCCTCGGTATTGTTGTTATGGTCATCATGGTCGTTGGTTTCTCGATCAGTGTCGGTCTGGCTTCCCTTGCTGTGGCTGCTGTCCAGATGGCACTCAAGACTTCCGATGAGAAAAAGGCTTTGGCGAAGGTGCCTTGGGGTACGCTGCTCCTGATCACCGGCATGGGCGGCTTGCATGACTGCTTCCAACTCCGAAAACAAAGAAGAAGAACAAAACAAGCTCCTCGGTGTTTACAAGCTGGGCTACGCCCTCTTCAGTTGATTTGAGAGGTATATTTTATGATAAACAAAGCACATCACATTCCTTGTATGATTATTCGCGGCGGCACTTCCAAAGGCTTATACTTTCTGGAACGTGACCTGCCGACTGATACCGCCCAGCGCGACGAACTGCTGCTGAACATTATGGGCAGTCCGGATGAGAAACAAATCAATGGTCTGGGCGGCGCAGCTTCGGTCACTTCCAAAGTTGCTATCGTAGGAGTTTCTTCCCGTGCGGATGCGGATGTTGATTATACGTTCTGTCAGGTCAGCGTGGATAAGCCGCTGGTCAGCACCAAAGGCAACTGCGGCAACATTTCTTCCGGCGTCGGTCCTTTTGCCATTGAAAAAGGTCTGGTGAAAGTCACCGAACCTGTCACGCAAGTTCGTGTGTTCAACACCAATACCAATAAGCTCATCGTGGAAGAAGTAGCTTGCGAAAATGGCTCTGTTAAATATGACGGCGACTTTGCTATCGCAGGTGTTCCCGGAACAGCCAGCCCCATTAAGCTCAAGTTTGTCCGCCCGGCTGGTACGCTCAAGACCCGCCCGACAGAAGGCACGGACTTACTGCCTACTGGAAATGCTGTTGATACGTTGGATGTTCCCGGCTTTGGCCCTGTGGAAGTGTCCATCGTGGATGCGGCAAACCCGCTGGTCTTTGTAAAGGCCTCTGACCTCGGTCTGACTGGAAAAGAACTGCCGTCTGAATTGGATAACGACCCTGAAAAACTGGAGCTTCTTGAAAAAGTACGCGGCATGGCCGCTGTCAAATTGGGACTGTGCGATGATTATACTCGCAGTGCATGGGAAACTCCCGGCATCCCCAAAATGACCTTTGTTGCCCCTGCCGCAGACTATACCACCGTCACGGGACATAAAATCTCTGCGGATAAGATCGATTTGCTTTCCCGGATGATGAGTATGCAGAAGACTCACCCCACCTATGCCATGACCGGCGCAATGTGTACTGCCGCTGCTGCCATCGTTCCCGGCAGTGTCGTGCAGCAGGTGCTCCGCCCGGATGTGGACACCCAGTTCATCCGTATCGCTCATCCCGGCGGAATTTTGGAAGCTGGCGTTGATTACACGGTAGGGGAAGATGGCTCTGTGGATGTGGAAGACACTTTCGGCTTCCGCACAGCCAATTTGCTGGCTGAAGGGACTGCATTCTGCTGATTCTTTGAAGTAGAAAAGCCAACCGCCAGCTATACCGACCTGTTCGCCCAGACGGAAGCCAATGGAACCATTTCCACTCGCGGCCTGAAGCCGGATGCCACCCACTACTGCGAGCTTATCTTTGATGTCAACTCGGCCTACTTTGACAACCACGGCGGCTACGAGTTCGCCAAGCAGTTCTACGCAGATGCCTACAAAGCCGCTGTCCAGATCGTAGGCGGTGAGCAATATATCCTCTCGGCAGTCATGCACGCAGATGAGATCAACCGTGCCATGACCGAAGCACTAGGCCGGGAGGTCTACCACTACCACCTCCATGTGGTCTATGTGCCTGTGGTGGAAAAGCAGATCCTCTGGTCGAAACGCTGCAAGGACAAGGAAAAACAGGCAGCACATGGTTATATGATGGACGTTGAGAACCGCCGCCCCCATCGCAGCATAAAAACAGCAGGACGCTCCCGGAAAAGGGAACGCCCTGCCTTACATAGATGTTTCTCGCCGAGATATGTCCGCTTGGGCACACCTCTTATTTTTTGCTCTTAATCTTCCAGTCCGTGGCTTCCCAAATCTTGTTATTGGCTTATGGTCTATGACAAGGTATCGGCGTTTTGCGTCGTCTACGGGAGCCTTCGTTGTCGTACCCGAAGAAAACGAAAAATCCGAACCCTTCTCCAATCGGAAACAGGTTCGGATTTCTCTTGTTTCGTGGACCTGATCGGATTCGAACCGACGACCCCCACAATGCGAATGTGGTGCGCTCCCAACTGCGCTACAAGCCCATAACGATATTTTTTGACTTCATTATTATCGCACCACGGGGGACAGATGTCAAGATTTTCCATGGGAAAAATGAAAAAAATACCGCAAAACCACAACGTATATCCAGATTAGCGCAGGGCTGAACGGAAAGATTTTCAGGAAAGAGATGCCGAACATATGTTTACATAAACGGAAACATAGTGTATAATACCCATATGGAAAAGAAACGGAAAGAGGGGATCAAATGATACTGATCGTATGCGTGGATGACCATAATGGAATGATGTTCAACCATCGCCGCCAGAGCCAGGATCGAGTCCTGCGGGCAGATATTCTGGAACTTACGGATGGAAAAAAACTTTGGATGAATGCCTACAGCAGAAAACAGTTTGCGGAGAGTGATGCGGAGAAAATCCTGGTGGATGAGACGTTTCTCGATGCTGCGGGGGACGGGGAGTTCTGCTTTGTGGAGAATGCGGACGTCTCTGGCTGTGCGGAGCGGATCGAGGAAATCTATCTCTACCACTGGAACAGGGATTATCCGGCGGATGTGTATTTTCCGGTGGACCTCAGCGTGTGGAAGTGCGTGGAGACGAAAGAATTTGCGGGATCTTCCCACGAGAAAATTACGAGAGAGCGGTATACCCGTTAAAATATGAATGTATGATAGGCAGAATGACGCTGGAGACAGTTCCAATTCCGATATTTCAGAAATATAGTGGGAGATTGGATATTGGGACAGGGGGGAGTATGTACGGAGCATTTGGCGGAAAGGCGGACTGCGATAGAAAATATGGCAACAGAGGGGAATGACAGAATATGAAGAATTTAAGAAAATGGCTGCTTTGCGTGATCGCGGCGGTCTCTTTGACGGTAACGGCCTGTGAGGGCGATGCGGCCGCTAATGCCAGTGTGGCGGCAGATGTTGCCCATGCGGCGGGAAATATCCTTGGAAGCCTTGCTGAGGCGGCAGAGAACTCTGGTGCCGGGAACAGCAGCGGACAGGGAAATAAAACGTCAATGGGGATGGCAGGAAACCCGTCGGCAACCGGGGAATTCCGTCTTTCCGATATTCCGGAGTATACGGACTCCCCTTATGTGGCGGTCAATGGAAATGTTCCGTATTTTACGGAGGATGACCTGACGGATGTCTCCTTTGAAAGCTACAGTGATCTGGACTCATTAGGCCGCTGCGGTGTGGCTTACGCCTCCGTCAGTACCGATACGATGCCGACGGAAAAGCGGGGTTCCATCGGAGAGGTAAAGCCAACAGGGTGGATCAATGCGAAATATGATTTTGTGGATGGAAAATATCTGTATAACCGATGCCATCTGATCGGATATCAGCTGACGGCGGAGAACGCGAACGAAAAGAATCTGATCACGGGTACGAGATACTTTAATGTTCAGGGAATGCTGCCGTTTGAGAACCTGACAGCCGACTATGTAAAAGAAACCGGAAACCATGTGATGTACCGCGTGACGCCGGTCTTTGAGGGAGATAACCTCGTGGCATCCGGAGTCCTGATGGAAGCGGAATCTGTGGAGGACGAAGGTGACGGAGTCCTGTTCTGTGTTTATGTTTACAATGTTCAGCCGGGAGTCACGATCGACTATGCGACGGGAAAGAGTGAACTGGCGAAGAGCGGAGGTGCAGGAGGCAGTCAAAGCGGAAGTGCGTCAGGTACCGGGAAAACGTCAGGTACATCGTCTACTGGAAACAATTCATCAGGGGCACCTGGAGGTACCGGAAAAAACGATGCAGGAACCTCTGGAAAAGAGAGCGGAACCTATATCCTCAACACGAAGACCATGAAATTCCACCGCACGGACTGCAATTCTGTGAAGAATATCAAGTCTGAGAACCGAAAAAAGTATACGGGGGAGCGGGAGAAGCTGATTGATGAGGGATATGAAGCTTGTAAAAGTTGTAAACCGTAGAGAATATTTCAAAAACATATAAAATTAAGACAATATCAAACGCCCGGCTTTATGCAATCAGTGTATGGAGCCGGGCGTTTATTCAGTCCATATTTGACATAAGATTAAACTGAAATATCAGGGATTAATCATGGTGTGAGAAATCATGAAACATTTTTTCTGCAGTGCCTGTATCTAAGCGAAAAGATTTACATAGCTGCTGAATGATTTCGGAATCGGTAAGATTGTGTTCTTTTAGAACATTTATGATCGCATGGATTCCCTCAAGGCGCCCTTCTTTGCGCCCTTCTTTGCGCCCTTCTTCAAGGCCCTCTTCATGGCCTACCTTACGTCCGATGTCAATACCAGTAGATAAAATACTCATATGTGCATCCTCCCATTCTTCACTCTGCTTTACTTCAGTAACAATTGCGTCCAGCCTGCGGATCCTGTCATCAAGGATAATAATCTCGGGATTGGAGAGCGTAGAGTTTTTCATATATTGAAGAAGACTCACGAGTTCATCCCGTTCGTTCTTACTGCTCATATTCAAAAATATCTTCATTGTCTCATCCCCCAGTTCCATCCCCGGAATCTGGTGACAGCGCTCTGTGAATGTGTACATTGCGCGATCCATTCCGAAGAGATCAGTTTGGGTGATGAATATCACGATCGTTGATGGCAAGTGGCGGTATTTTGTGTGTTTTCCTGCCTTTAGCGCCGGTGTATCAAGAAGTCCCTGATAATACCGGGAGCGCTTCCTGAGATCGTCCTCAGACGCATCATTCTGCATCTCTGTAGCAAATTGCCTGGAATCTTCCGCCAATGCCCAGGCGTCGAGCCGGATTCCGCGTCTTCCGTTTTTGTTGAGAATAACGTCCTCAACCCTTACCTGTGTAAGCCTGAGATCTGGTTCATCCAGGATAATACTGAGTACGCATTCCTGCGCCTCCTTGTGCTTCATTACCGCGAGAAACAGGGCGAAATCGCTGAGATTGACATTCATAAAATCGGGCGATTCCCTATACTCTTCAGTGGAGATGAGAGCATGGATCACTTGATTTTCCATTCAGTTACCTTCCTTTCCTGGAAAATTGGGCAGGAGAGGAATTGATACGAGACATCCCCGACTCCCTGCCAGTTGTTTGGGTGATTTCAGCAAAGAGTCTTCAGATGCCGTAATGGCCAGAATAGAAAATAGATCATAGAATTCGTTAGAAACCTTGCTTGGGATTATATTAGCATGTAGGAGTGGGGATGGCAATGTAGTTGGGTATTAAAAAATATTAAAAATTGATAAACTCATTGAGGTCACAGAAGCAGAAGATTCCACCGAAATCGACGAAGCTGAAGACACCGTAGAAATCAAGAAAGATGCCAGCGTAGAGTTCGTACTCGATGAGGCACCGGAACTGTAAATTTCACGAAACAGAAAATGGAAAAGTCCCCGGAAGTAAAATTTCAGGGGCTTCTGTTTTTGTGGGAAGGAGGTTTCTTTTTGCATTGCAATATGCTATACTGATGGGAAGAAATTCATAAAGCAGATTTTATCTGCTAATAAAGAATCATATATCAAGGGAAAAGGTGAGGTATTATGAAGATCACAAAAGTATGGGCGGTATATTTCAGCCCCACAGGAAACACGAAAAAAGTAATCACAACGATGGCGAAAAAGGCGGCGGAAGTTCTTTCTGTGCCGATGGAGACATTTGATTTTACACTTCCGGAGAATCGGGAAGGTGTTACGAGCTTTGAAAGTGAGGATCTTGTATTTTTCAGCACGCCGGTCTACGCGGGAAGAATTCCGAATAAGATGCTGCCGTATGTGCAGAGCGCTTTTGAGGGAAACGGCGCATTTGCAGTACCGGTATCGGTATTCGGAAACAGAAACTTTGACAACGGTCTGATCGAGCTTCGCAACGAGCTGGAGCTTCACGGCTTCCATACGATCGCAGCTGCTGGAATCCCGACAGAGCATGTGTTCAGCAATAAGCTTGCGACAGGACGTCCGGATGCGGATGATCTCGCGAAGATCGCGGAATTTGGTGAGAAGGTCGCGAAGAAAGTTGCTGATATGACGGAGATCCCGGCAAAGATCGAGGTCCGCGGCGATGATCCGGTGACTGCCTACTATACACCGCTTGGATCGGATGGAAAACCTGCAGTGTTCTTAAAGGCGAAACCGAAGACAGACCCGGAAAAATGCACGAAGTGCGGAATCTGTGCGACAGCCTGTCCGATGGGATCCATCCCGAAGGACGCGCCGGATACCTGCACCGGAATCTGCATCAAGTGCCATGCCTGCATCAAGGCATGTCCGGCAGGCGCAAAGTATTTTGATGACGAGGCATTTTTATCTCATGTGGAAATGCTAAAACAGAATTACCAGAGACGGGCTGAGGCAGAGTGGTTTATCTGATGATTCTATGATTGTATAAAAAATGCATAAAAAATCAATGAAAAAGATTGATACAGAGGGCGAACATAGGCTCCCTGTATCAATTTTTTTCTCATTCGAGAAGATTCCCACTTTTTTAGAGTGGCCAACTGCCGGGGACTGTTAAAATAGAACTCTTTTCTAATGCTGTCAGAAAAAATGTGACTGGAGTTAAGAAGAATTTCTAAAAATTAACTCTTGACAAAAGTCACTTCATAACAGGTGGTGAGTAATCACAAATCTGTCTCAATGGGAGTCAGGTCTCCGACTGAGATAGACAGGTTTGAAGCCTGCCTGCCGGAGCCTGTTCCCGGGATGATCCGTGGGAGACCTGGCACAGGACTTTGACTCCTGCATTCAGTCATTCAGTGCCGCCAATTTTTCAAAATACGGCGCAAACAGCTCCTTTTCATATGCATATCCCGCCATGAACACGCAGTCCATAAAGAGTCGCGTGATCTCCGGCTCTTCCTGCTCCGCGAGAATGCGCTTCCATTCCTCTTTCGCGTGCTGGCTGAGTTCTGTGAGCAGCCAGTTCCGATCCTCGAAGAGGCCGTCGTCGGTGCGATTTAAGTCTTCCGGGAGAAAATCCGAAGTCCGTCCGCAGGGGGACGGGCAGGCGGCGCAGTCCGGGGCAATGATGGCTTTCTGCTTATGGATCTGCTCCACAAGGTCTCTGGAAGCAGAAGCGGAGAGCGGACTTCCAGGTGTCACGGATGAGAGAGCGGCGAAGAGGACCGGAGCGGTCCCGTCTGGAATCTCCTTTGCCTCCGCGGCGCGGGAGAGTCCGATGAGGGCGCAGATGACAGCGTCCTGCTCCGGGGTGCGGCCGGAGGTATTTGTAGTAGTTGAGAGAGACATATCAGTTACCTTCTTAAATAAAAAATGTCTATTCAGTACCTTCATAGTTACATGCAAAAATCTATTCCGGATCGGCTATACCGATGGAATTTTCCGGAAGAACTGGCAGGGACGGGATTTTATTTTAAGATCCGTCCATCGGTGCTGATCGTGTATACCTGCCACGGAATAAACTTTCCGCTTGCCATCAGCGCGTTCTTCACAGCCGCCTCGATTCCTCCGCAGCACGGAACCTCCATGCGAACAACGGTCACGCTCTGGATATCATTATTGCGGATAATCTCTGTAAGCTTCTCGGAATAGTCTACGGAATCCAGCTTCGGACATCCGATCAGTGTCACATGTCCGTCAATGAAATCGTTGTGGAAGTTTCCGTATGCGTAAGCGGTGCAATCCGCGGCAACGAGAAGCTTCGCACCGTCAAAGTACGGGGCGCGGACCGGGACGAGCTTGATCTGAACCGGCCACTGGGATAGTCTGCTCTCCATGGAGACAGGTGCAGTGTGTCCCGGGATCGCTGCGCTGTTAGATGCAGGCGCAGAGGCATGTGTGATCGTGCGGCTCATGCTTCCCGGACATCCTGTAAATTCCGGCTTCGGGGACGGTGCCTCTGTCGGCATGAGGGAAGCAGCTTTTCTTGCCGCCATGTGTGCCAGAACCGCCTCATGGTCATAAGCGGCAGCCTCGCGCTCCTCAAAGCTGATGGCGTCCGCCGGACAGGCCGGAAGACAGTTCCCAAGACCGTCACAGTAATCGTCGCGGATCAGCTTCGCCTTTCCGTCGATCATCGCGATTGCGCCTTCCTGACAGGCCGCTGCGCATGCTCCGCAGCCGTTGCATTTTTCTTCATCAATTTTTACGATCGTTCTTTTCAATTTAAGTTCCCCTTTCAAAGCGTGTAAATATTGTCTAAGTGATTTTCATTGCGGTGTATTTGCTGCCATGCATCCGGAAAAAGCGGATCGTGGCAGATTTTGTAAGTGTCATGTATTGACTTTTGTATCGTCAATATACTACAATGATGACAAAAAGTATGTTGTATTTCCAACGAAAAATCCGCAATGTGGTACATTCAGATATGAAAACAGGAAAGTGCAAAAGACTGCCCGTTATGGATGAAGGAAACAGGAAAGTGTAAATGGCCGCCCGTGTCAGGTGAAAGAAAGGAAAACTATGATCCACAAAGAAGAAATTCCGGATTCCATGCTCTTTGCCGGAATCCACCCTGAAGAAAAGGAAAGTATCTTAAAATGTCTCTCTGCAGTAGAAAAGAAATACGAAAAAGGAGATATTATTTTCCTCGCCGGAACGGAGATCCGCTCTATGGGATTCATCCTCTCCGGAAGTGTCGAGATCTCCCGGGACGATTTCTGGGGAAACCGGCAGGTTCTGGGACATGCGGGAAACGGTGAGCTTTTCGGTGAAGCCTACGCCTGTATGCCGGGTGAAGTCTTGATGGTCAATGTAGTGGCGGCAGAAAAGAGCCGGATCTTATTTTTAGACCTCGGAAGGATCTTAAACGTCTGCACCCCGGCATGCTCCCACCACAACCGCCTGATCCACAACCTTCTTTATATTATGGCAAAGAAAAATCTCATGCTGACGCGGAAGATCGACCACATGGGACAGAGGTCCATCCGGGAAAAGGTGATGGCGTACCTATCCTTTGAGTCGGAAAAACAGAAGAAAAAGACCTTCGGGATCCCCTTTAACCGCCAGCAGCTCGCGGATTATCTCGCGGTGGACAGGAGCGCTCTGTCCGCAGAACTCTCCAGAATGAAAAAAGACGAGCTGATTGAATTTGAGAAGAACCTTTTTACACTTTTATAACGTAACGGTTCATTGCCCTCGCGGTTACGCGCAAAAATCCATTTCAAATCGGCTGTGCCGATGGGATTTTTGCCTTCCAGCATAGATTTTCTTACGGTCAGCCCAGTAAGTGCATAGACCTGCGGAATAGACATCACAATTCTATATATAGAAGAAAGGAAAGAACAATGCCATACAGAGATGAGATCGAAGAGCGAAGGATCCGGCGGGAAGAAAACCGGAGAAGACGAAGAAAGCAGGAGCGGACCCGCCGCATGATCGTAGGCGGACTGGCCGCCGTGATCGGGATCGCCGTGATCGTCACGGCTGTGCTCGTGACAAAGAAGCTTACGGGGAGGAAACAGGTAAATCCGGCGGATGTGGCGGTTCCGGAGTATGTGAATGTGAATTTACTGACCCCGAATGAGTACTCACGGCCGCAGATCCCACTTGAGAAAGTAAACGGCATCGTGGTACACTATGTCGCAAATCCCTGCAGCACCGCTCTGGAAAACCGGAATTATTTTGAGGGATTAAAGGACCAGACGGGTTCGAAGACCACCTCTGTCAGCAGCCATTTTGTGATCGGTCTGGAAGGTGAGGTCGTCCAGTGCGTTCCATTAAATGAAGTGGCCTACGCATCCAACAACCGCAACAGCGACACGATCTCCATCGAGTGCTGCCACCCGGATGAGACCGGAAAATTTTATGACAGTACATATCAGACGCTTGTAAACTTATGCGCGTACCTCTGTGTGGAATTTGATCTGAAGCCGGATGACGTGATCCGCCACTACGATGTGACGGGAAAGATCTGCCCGAAATATTTTGTGGATTATCCGGAGAAATGGGAGGACTTCCATAAGGATGTAAAGAAAGCGATAAAGATTCTGAAGAAGTAACGGGACATTCACTAAAAATTCGAAATTCATTTTGTATTCTTTACCTAAAATTTACAAATATTATATTTATAATTGAAAAAAGCGTGTGCTCTATGATATGATGGAACACGAAGGCAAATTTTGCAGAATCGGATCGAAACTGCGCTTTTGCCACGCCGCCGTGTTAAGACAACAGGCAGCGACAAAAGAGAATGGAGAAGGCATTATGAATATCGGATATCTGGAAAGTATCTTCAGCTTCCTCGGCGGTCTGGGCATGTTCCTTTACGGTATGAGCATCATGGGTGACGGCATGCAGAAGTCGGCGGGAAGTAAGCTGAACAAGTTCCTGAGAATGGTGACGGACAACAGACTTCTGGCAGTCGGTCTTGGCGCTCTGATCACCGCGATCCTGCACAGCAGCGGAGCCACAACCGTCATGGTGGTTGGTTTCGTAAACGCCGGAATTTTGAATCTGACCCAGGCAGTCGGGGTCATCATGGGCGCGAACATCGGTACAACGATCACCGCATGGATGGTTTCCTTAAACTCTCTGGGGGATGCGATGAAGGTTTTGCAGCCGTCGTTTTTCGCACCGCTCGTAGTTGCCATCGGTGCCGCGTTTTTGATGTTTTCCAAGAAGAAAAAGGAGAGTCTGGCAGGTGAGATCTGTATCGGTGTCGGCCTCCTGTTTGTGGGCCTGACTTTCATGTCAGGTTCGGTAGCACCGTACACGGATGCCCCGATCTTTGCGAAGGCGTTTGCGGTACTCGGAAGGAACCCGATCCTCGGTATTCTTGTAGGTGCCCTTGTAACTGCGATCATCCAGAGCTCCACCGCTTCTGTCGGTATCTTACAGACTCTGGCGATGAGTGGAGTGGTATCCGCAAATGCCGCGATTTATATTACACTTGGACAGAATATCGGATCCTGTCTGACTGCGCTTTTATCCAGTGCCGGTACAAGCCGCAACGCTAAGCGTGCGTCTGTGATCCACCTGACCTTCAACAGCTTCGGTGCGATCGTATTCGGAATCGGTATGTATATCATTTCCATGATGCGCCCGGATATTGCCCAGAGCAGCATCAATTCCTTCCAGATCTCGGTGTTCCATACATTCTTTAACGTGACGAACACCCTGCTCTTATTCCCGTTCGCGAAACAGCTCGTTGCGTTCTCCGGTCTGATCGTCCGTGAGACAGGCGAGGAAGAGGCGAAGAAGGAAACAAAGGAGGACGAGCTTCCGGTTCTCGACGAACGTATCTTCAAATCCCCGACCTTTGCCCTTGAAGTCGGTGTGATGGAAGTCGTTCATATGGGTAAGATGGCCCTTGCAAACTTAAAGCTTGCAACAAGCGTCCTTCTGGAAAACAAATATGAATGTCTGGATGAGGTTTTTAAGAACGAGACAGAGATCGATATTTTAAATAAGAAGCTTACCGAATATCTCATTAAGGTCAACAACCTGTCCTTAAATGAGAAGCAGAAAGTTCAGGTCAGCAACCTCTTCTATAGCATCAGCGATTTAGAACGTGTGGGCGACCATGCGGAAAACCTCGCGGAGGCGGCACAGTACCTGAAGGAACATGGACTCGCTTTCTCAGAGACCGGGATCGAGGACCTCAAAGAGATTTCGAGCGCGGCCATCGGAGCTGTGGACCATGCAGTCGCTGCCCGTCAGGATGGCGGAATGGAGGATATCCGTCAGGTCAGCAAGCTGGAAGACCGTGTGGATACTCTCGAGGAGGAGATGCGCGACAAGCACATCGAGCGTCTTTCCAAGAACGAGTGCAACCCGTCCGCCGGCGTTGTGTTCTTAGATATCTTAAGCAATCTGGAACGTATCTCCGACCATGCCTATAATGTGGCCGGATATGTGAAGGATGAGCTGTAAAGCGCATTTCATCTGATGATTTTGATCCCGCATACAGATTCCGGATAATATCCGGACTGTGGGCGGGATTTTTTTAGTATTTGCGGTCATTTGGAAAAATCAGCTTGCCAGCATATGCGATCTTCCGTATAATGAAGACATCAGACAACTTGTAACAGAACATGGGGGAAACTATGGAGACGAAGAAAAAAGATGACCGGAAACTTCTGGGCAGCCAGATCGAGGACCGGATCTTAGAGTATATAAAAGAGAAACCGTTGGAGGTGGGAGACCGGCTTCCGAACGAGTTTGAACTTGCGGAGATGTTTGAGGTGGGACGAAGCACGATCCGCGAGGCGGTAAAAGGTCTGGTGACGAAAGGAGTTCTGCAGGTGCGGAGAGGAGCGGGAACGTATGTCAGCAGTCTGACGCCTGCGGAGGATGATCCGTTAAGGCTTAACGCAAAGCTCCATGATAGGTTTAAGTTGGCGCTGGATCTCTTTGACGTCCGCCTGATCTTAGAGCCGGAGATCGCCGCTAAGGCGGCAGTTTATGCGACGGACGAGGATATCGCGACCTTAAAGAGGCTGTGTAAAGAGACAGAGGAACTGTATCTGGCGGACAAGGATCACATGCCGAAGGACATCGAGTTCCACACCTGGATCGCCCGGTGCAGTAAGAATCAGGTCATGGAGTCCCTGATCCCGATCATCAATTCGGGAATCAATACCTTTGTAAACTTGACGAGGCGCTCACTGCGGACAGAGACGATCACGACCCACCGGGCCATCACGGAAGCCATCGCAAATCATGATTCCACCGGGGCGCGGTGTGCAATGGTGATGCATCTGACGTATAACAGGCAGGAGCTTTTGAGACGCCGGACGGCTTATAAGGCGCAGGGCGAGACAAAAGAGGAGAAAGAGCAGTAGGAGAGTAAAATGTCAGAAGCCATTCAAATGGAATAAGAATGCAGCGAGCAGGGAAAAATAATGCACAATTTTCCCCTGCTTTTTTTGTGCGAAAAAGAGAAAAGGCAAAATACATCAGACAAGTATTGCAAATGCCACAGAAAAATGGTAGATTAAGCACATAGACATAAGACATCAGACAAATATATCAAAAAAACTTGCTAAACGGCTTGACATGTCTGATGAAAACGGAAAACAGGAAAGTCAAAACGTGAACTGTTTTTCCGGAATGAAACCATGAAGCGCAGAGCAGTCCGGTTCGGGGTATGATACGGATCTTTGCGCGGAACAACCAAAACAAATACACTGGGAGGTAAATCCACTATGTCTGAAGGAGTTGTACTCAACCCGACCCGCCTTGTTCTGGCAGCACTGATCGGTCTTGTGATCCTGCTCGTCCTGATCATCAAGTTTAATGTGCAGGCAATGATCGCGATCCTGATCGGAGCGATCAGCATCGGACTTCTTGCGGGAATGCCGACGAAAGATATTATCGCGGCAGTCAATGATGGAATTGGAAACACGTTAAAAGGAATTGCCTTACTTGTAGGCTTAGGATCCATGTTCGGCGCGATCCTGGAGGTCTCGGGCGGTGCACAGACGATCGCCGTCACGATGGTAAAGAAATTCGGTGACGAGAAGGCCGCGTGGGCGCTTGGAATCACAGGTCTCGTGATCGCGATGCCGGTATTCTTCGATGCAGGACTGATCATTCTGATCCCGTTAGCATTCTCCCTTGCAAAGAAGACAAAGCGTTCCTCTCTTCACTATGTGATCCCGCTCCTTGCAGGACTTGCGGTTGGACATGCGTTCATTCCGCCGACACCGGGACCGGTTCTCGTAGCAACGATGTTAAATGTAGATCTTGGCTGGGTCATCTTAGTCGGAATCTTCTGCGGAATCTTCGCGATGATCGTAGCCGGTCCGGTCTGGGGATCCATCTGTGGTAAGAAGTTTTATGTTCCGGTGCCGGAGAGCGTGGCAAATCAGGAAGAGATCGATGAGTCCAAGCTTCCGAGCTTCTGGCTGATCGTTGGGATCATCCTGATCCCGTTGGTGCTCATCATTCTGGACTCCATCTGCGGCGTCGTTCCGGCATTAGCCGGTGTTGCTCCGGTCTTTGAGTTCTTAGGTGAGCCGTTCGTAGCACTGTTACTCGCGACTCTGGCTGCTATGTTTGGTCTCGGCTTAAAACATGGCTACACGATGAAAGAGCTTGAGAAGGTTATGACAAAGTCCTTAGAGCCGACCGGTCTCATCCTTCTTGTTACCGCCTGCGGCGGCGTGCTCCGCTATGTGCTTCAATACTCCGGTCTCGGAAACGTGATCGGAAACGCGGTTGCATCCATGAATCTTCCGATCGTTATCCTTGCATTTATCATCGCAGTCCTTGTCCGTATCAGTGTCGGTTCCGCGACGGTTGCCATGACCATGGCGGCAGGTATTGTTGCGGCGCTTCCGGGAATCAGCGAGCTGTCCCCGTTATATCTGGCATGTACCGTAGCGGCAGTAGCGGGCGGATCCACTGTATGCTCCCACTTCAATGATTCCGGTTTCTGGCTGGTAAGATCCCTCGTGGGAATCGACGAGAAGACGACTCTGAAAACCTGGACCATCATGGAGACCTTAGTCGGCGTGACCGGATTCCTTGTAGCACTTGTAATTTCATTCTTTGCGTAGTAGAAAGATGCAGATACGCAGCTTAAAGCCGCGGTGCATTCGAAACGCAGAGAAAGAACAAAATTGAAAAAACAGTTCCAATAAAATATATCATTCGCTCAGTAACGAGCAACACCCCACAAAGAAAGAAGGAAATATCATGAAATGTCTGAAGAGTCAGGAAATGAGAAAACTTGCACCGGAGCTTGATCCGTTAAGAATCGGAACGGGCTGGAAGCCGGAAGAGCTTGCGATGCCGCAGGTCATCATCGAAAGCACGGCAGGTGATAGCCATCCGGGAAGCGGACATCTCCATATCCTTGTAGATGAAGTAAAAAAAGGAATCGCCGAGGCAGGCGGCCACGGCGCGAAATATTTCTGCACCGATATCTGCGACGGCGAGAGCCAGGGAACCGATGGAATCAACTACAGCCTTGCAAGCCGTGAGATGATCGCGAACATGATCGAGATCCACGCGAACGCGACTCCCTTCGATGCAGGCGTATATCTCGCAAGCTGTGATAAGGGAATGCCGGCAAACCTCATGGGCTTATTCCGCGTGAATATTCCGGCGGTTGTTGTTCCGGGCGGAACCATGAATGCAGGTCCGGAGATGTTAACTCTGGAACAGCTTGGTATGTACAGCGCCCAGTATGAGCGCGGTGAGATCGATGAGAAACGCTTAAACTGGGCAAAGCATAACGCATGTCCGAGCTGCGGCGCTTGTTCCTTTATCGGAACTGCATCCACCATGCAGATCATGGCCGAGGCTCTTGGCCTTGCCCTTCCGGGAAGTGCATTGATGCCTGCGACAAGCCCGGATCTCTTAAACTACGCGAGAGAGGCCGGAAAACAGGCGGTTAAGCTTGCGAAGATGGACAACATGCGTCCGAGTGATATCGTGACGATGGACAGCTTTGAAAACGCGATCCTTGTACATGCGGCCATCTCCGGAAGTACAAACTGCTTACTCCACCTTCCGGCGATCGCTCATGAGCTTGGAATCGAGATCACAGGTGACACCTTCGACAGACTCCACCGCGGCGCGAAGTATCTTCTTGATATCCGCCCGGCAGGAAAGTGGCCGGCAGAGTGCTTCTACTATGCAGGCGGCGTTCCGGCGATCATGGAGGAGATCAAAGACCACCTTCACCTGGATGTCATGACTGTGACCGGAAAGACTCTCGGTGAGAACTTAAAGGAATTAAAAGAGAACGGATTCTATGAGCGCTGCGAGAAATGGCTCCGGAAGTTCAACGAGCGCTACGGAATCTCCATCACAAGACAGGACATCATCCGTCCGGCTGACAAGGCCATCGGAACCGACGGCAGCATCGCAGTTCTGCGCGGAAACCTTGCTCCGGAAGGTGCGGTTATCAAGCACACCGCATGCCCGAAGGAGATGTTCAAGGCAGTTCTCAAGGCGAGACCGTTTGATAGCGAGGAAGAGTGTCTGGATGCTGTCCTGAAACATAAAGTTCAGAAAGGTGACGCAGTCTTCATCCGTTACGAGGGACCGAAGGGAAGCGGTATGCCGGAGATGTTCTATACCTCCGAGGCCATCAGCAGCGACAAGGAGCTTGGCCGTTCCATCGCCCTCATCACAGACGGAAGATTCTCCGGTGCATCCACAGGTCCGGTTATCGGACACTGCAGTCCGGAGGCGGCAGACGGCGGCCCGATCGCTCTCGTTGAGGAAGGCGATCTCATCGAGATCGATGTGATGGAAAGAAAGTTAAACATCATCGGTATCAAGGGCGAGAGAAAGACTCCGGAGGAGATCGACGCAGTCCTTGCTGAGAGAAAGAAAAACTGGAAGCCGAGAGAGCTCCGCTACAAGAGCGGTGTGCTCCGCATGTTCAGTGAGCATGCGGCAAGCCCGATGAAAGGTGCATATCTGGAATTCTAAAAAAATAAAATGAGACTGGCAGTAAATGCTGGCTGCCGGCCTGCAAAAGAAACGTCCCGGATCCTGAGATGACAGTTCTCTCTGATCCGGGGCGTTTTTATATCATTACCATTTCGCATTCCAAATCGGCAAAATCTACTGCTGCCACTGTACTGTTACGGAATTATCAGTTCAGAAAATTCCTATCTGCATACAGGAACAGCCACATACTTTTCATATAATAAAGATTGCACGAACGAGTGTTCCTGTGGTAGAATGGTAGTATCTGTTGCCGGAATACCGGTGGTTTCAGTATGTGGGAGATACGAGCAGAACTGTCGGTATCCGGAAACGTGAAAGGGGAACAGAATGAACAATTACGATACATTAAATCCGATGCAGCGGGAAGCTGTCTTAACTACGGAAGGTCCGCTCTTAGTGCTGGCGGGTGCAGGATCCGGAAAGACACGGGCGCTGACACACCGGGTTGCTTATTTAATAGAGGAAAAGGGTGTGAAGCCCTGGAATATTCTGGCGATCACCTTTACAAACAAGGCGGCGGGAGAGATGCGGGACCGCGTCAACAGCCTTGTGGAATACGGCGCGGATAGTGTCTGGGTCAGCACCTTCCACTCCCTCTGTGTGCGGATCTTAAGGAGATTTATTGAGAATATCGGCTACACGACGGATTTTTCCATCTATGATTCCGATGATACAAAAACCCTGATGAAACAGATCTTCAAGGATCTTGAGGTGAATACGAAGGTATTAAAAGAACGGGGCGTCCTCGGCGTGATCTCCTCCGCAAAGAACGAGATGATCAGTCCGGAAGAATTTATGCTCAGCGCGAAGGCTGAGGGTGATTCGAGACTGAAACGGATTGCGGAGCTCTATATGGAGTACCAGAAACGCTTAAAAAAGAACAATGCCCTGGATTTTGATGACCTTCTCGTAAAGACCGTGGAGTTGTTCCAGTCAAAGCAGGAGGTCTTAGAGTATTATCAGGACCGTTTCCGCTATATTATGGTGGATGAGTATCAGGATACAAATACGGTGCAGTTTAGGCTTGTGAGCCTCTTAGCGGCAAAATACCGGAATATCTGCGTGGTGGGCGACGATGACCAGTCGATCTACCGGTTCCGCGGTGCGAATATCAGAAATATCTTAAGCTTTGAGGAGACGTTCCCGGGGGCGAAGGTGATCAAGCTGGAGCAGAACTACCGTTCTACGAAGATGATCCTGGATTCGGCGAATGAAGTGATCAGGAACAATACCGGAAGAAAGGATAAGACGCTCTGGACCGAGAATGAGGTGGGCGAGCGGCCGGTGTTCCGGGAGTTCAGCTCTTCCTTTGAGGAAGCGGAGTGGATCGTGCGGGATATCGTAAAAAAGGGCGGTCCATGGAAGGATTACGCGATCCTTTACCGGACGAATGCCCAGTCCCGTATATTCGAGGAGAAATGTGTTGCGTACAATCTCCCGTATCGTCTCGTGGGCGGTGTAAACTTCTACCAGAGAAAAGAGATCAAGGATGTTCTCTGCTATTTAAAGACGATCGCCAATGGGCGGGATGACCTGGCTGTGCAGAGGATCATCAATGTTCCGAAGCGCGGAATCGGAGCTATGAGTGTCGCCCGGGTGAACATGTTCGCGATGGAAAACGATATGAGTTTCTATGAGGCGCTGGAGAGGGTGCAGGCTGTTCCGGGAATCGGAAAAGCGGCGTTAAAGATCGGAGTATTTACAGACCAGATCAGCGAGTTCCGGAAGATGTTAAAGGAAGAGACTCCGATCAAGGATGTGATTGAGGCGATCCTTGATAAGACAGGATATCGTGATGAGCTGAAGGAAGAGGGCGAGGTGGAAGCCGAGTCCAGAATGGAAAATATTGAGGAATTGATCAACAAGGCAGTCTCCTACTGGGAGAGCGCCGAGGAACCGAGTCTTTCCGCGTTCCTGGAGGAAGTTGCCCTGGTTGCGGATATCGACAGTATGGATGAGTCAGAGGATAGAATTATCCTTATGACACTGCATTCCGCGAAAGGTCTGGAGTTCCCGTATGTGTATCTTGCGGGAATGGAAGATGGACTTTTCCCGAGTATGATGTCTCTGATGGAGGGACCGGAGGCACTGGAGGAAGAGCGCCGTCTCTGCTATGTGGGAATCACGAGGGCGGAGAAGCGGCTGACGCTGACCGCCGCAAAGAGCCGTATGGTGAAGGGCGAGATGCAGTACGCGAGAACGAGCCGGTTTATTGACGAGATCCCGGATGTGTGCCTGGAACGTCCGGATCGGGATGATTCAAAGACCGGATGGAAGAAAATGGCGGACGCATACAGGAATCTTCCGGAGGAAGCAGGACTTCCGTGGGCGAAGGCTTCCGGCGCGGACGGAAAAGCGGCTGACGGTCACACCGGAAGATTCCAGAACCGCCCGGCGGGGGTGAGTCTTTTTGGACAGAAATCCGATGCCTATAAGAATCCATATGCCTCCGGGACTTCTGCGGCGCCGAAGAACACGCCGACCTTCGGAAAGGCGTTTACCGTAGAAAAACCGAAGTCTTTGGATTTCTCCGAAGGCGACCGCGTCCATCACATGCGTTTTGGTGACGGAACCGTGAAATCCATCGCGGACGGCGGAAAAGATTTCGAGGTCACAGTCGATTTTGATCATGCGGCGATCGGGACAAGGAAGATGTTTGCTTCCTTTGCGAAGCTGAAGAAGCTGTAAATAAATCAGCCAAAAGAAATTTAGTATTGATTTTTTTTAGGCAATCGCATATAATTAAAAACAGCTAAGGAAAGTGCTTATATGTCTATGAGTACGCGAAAACCCCCGGAGGTGCCACTCCGGGGGTTTTCTTGCTCTTTGCGGTGAGCTAAACCATTTAGGCTGTTACTGTCGGTTGTCCCTATCCAGCCATTTGCAAACATAGTAGCCAACTATGCTTGCCGCGACAGAGACAAGGAAAGTGTTTATGTAATCTATAAATACCGCCTCCTTTCTGCTGGAGGTTCGACAGCGACTTAATTTTATCATGTTTGCTTGTGAAACTCCATATATCGAAGTATAAAAAAGAGAAAGGAAAGTCAAAACGTGATTGAAAAAGTTTGGTATTGATTTTTCCTAAATAATCGCATATAATGAAATGTAGCTAAGAAATGTACTTATTGTCCACAGACACACGAAAACCCCTGAAGTTGCCGCTTCAGGGGTTTTCTTGCTCGTTACGGTGAGCTGATCCATTTAGGTTGTTACTGTCTGTTATCCCTGTCCAACCATTTGCACACATAGTAGCCAACTATGCTTGCCATAACAGAGAGAAGAAATGTACTTAGGAATTCCACAAACAACACCTCCCTTCTACTGGAGGTTCGACAGCGACCTAATTTTATCATGTTTGCTTGTGAAACTCCATATATCGAAGTATAAAAAAGAGATGCATAAAACTGTGAAAATTTAGGGATAGTAAAAACCATAAAATCATGATATACTATTACAAAGTATCTGTCCGTGCGGATCATTCTTGTCCGGGGCGGCTGTGAAACAGAAAGGATGTGTGAGGATGAACAAATTCGATACGATGAGTAAAGACGCACTCAGCAAAATGGAAGAGCTTATAAACGCGTCCAAGCTGAATGAACTGCTTCATAAAAAAGAAGAAGAGGATAAGAAAAAGAATTGTATCCTCTGGGTGCTTGCTATCATCGGCGCTGTTGCTGCTGTAGCCGGAATCGCATACGCAGTATATCGCTTCTTTACACCGGATTATCTGGAAGATTTTGAAGACGATTTCGACGATGATTTCGACGATGACTTTTTCGAGGAAGAGGAGGAAACTCCGAAAAAAGCTGTCGAGAAGGATGACGAGAAAGAAGCTTAAGCCGAAATGCTTACAAACACAATGAGAACGAGGCTGTGGCAGGGATCGCTTGCACAGCCTTTTTCTGTGCATAAAAACATATCAGGGAACGAGGCATCGTTTACGCGCTGTGCGATCAGAAACGGAAAAATCCGATTCCCGGCAGAAAAAGGAGTACAAAAATTATATGAAAAAAGGTGAGATCTACACCGGTACAGTGGAAAAGATGGATTTTCCAAATAAAGGAATCCTCCATATCGGAGAGGAAAAGGTAGTTGTAAAGAACGCGCTCCCGGGGCAGACCGTCGAGATCGCGATCTCCAGGCAGCGCAAAGGAAGATGCGAGGGAAGACTCCTTAAGGTCGTGACTCCTGCAGCATACGAAAATACAGAGGGCGCATGTCCTCATCGTGCGGACTGCGGTGGATGTACGTACCAGACGGTTCCTTATGAGGAACAGTTAAAGATCAAGGAGCAGCAGGTCCGGGCTCTTTTAGATCCGGTTCTGCCGGCCGGCTACAATTTTGAGGGGATCAAAGGTAGTCCGTTGACAAAGGCATACCGCAACAAAATGGAATTTTCCTTCGGAGATGAGTTTAAGGACGGTCCCATGACTCTGGGAATGCATAAACGCGGCAGCTTTTATGATATCGTGACCGTGGACCAGTGTGTGCTGGTGCATCCGGATTGCTGTAAGATCTTAAGAGCGACGTTGGATTATTTTACGGAGCACGGAGCAGTCTTCTATAAAAAAATGGCGCATGTCGGTTATCTGAGACATCTTCTCGTCCGCCGCGGTGTGAAGACCGGGGAGATCCTTGTGGATCTTGTGACCTCCACCCAGACGGAGGGAACCTGGAAGAGTGATAAGAATGAGGAAGCGCTGCTTGAGGGCTGGAAAGAAAAACTTCTGGGACTGGATCTGGAAGGCTCTTTTGCCGGAATCCTCCACACAGAAAACGACAGCCTTGCGGATGTGGTTCAGAATGACCGTACGGTGATCCTTTACGGACAGGACTTCTTTATGGAAGAGCTTCTGGGATTAAAATTTAAGATCACTCCATTCTCCTTTTTCCAGACCAACTCTCTCGGTGCGGAGGTGCTCTATGAAACAGCCCGCGAATACATCGGTGAGACAGACGGAAGAAAGGTCTTCGATCTCTACAGCGGAACCGGTACCATTGCCCAGATCCTGGCTCCGGCGGCAGAACATGTGACCGGCGTGGAGATCATTGAGGAAGCTGTTGAGGCGGCGAAGGTGAACGCGGCGCAGAATGGACTGACAAACTGCGACTTCATCGCAGGGGATGTTTTAAAAGTATTAGATACCTTAGAGGAACGCCCGGATCTCATCGTTTTGGACCCGCCGAGAGACGGAATCCATCCGAAGGCGCTTCCAAAGATCATCGACCATTATGGATGTGAAAAAATGATCTATATTTCCTGCAAACCAACGAGCCTTGCGAGAGATCTCGTTGTGCTGCAGGCAAAAGGTTATGAGGTCACAAGAGTATGCTGTGTCGACATGTTCCCGGGGACGACGCAGGTGGAGACTGTTGTACTGCTTTCCCACAAAAAACCAGATGGACATATCAACGTAAAAGTTGAGTTTGGCGAGGGTGAGGGCAAAGTTCCGCTTGATAATATTGCTAAAAGAGCAGAAAACTACAAGCCCAAAGAGCGAGTGACCTACAAAATGATAAAGGAGTACGTAGAAGCTAAATATGGCTTCAAAGTACATACCGCATATATTGCAGAGGTAAAGAGAGATTTAGGATTACCGATGTACGATGCTCCTAATGCGGTGGAAGAATTGAAACAACCGAGGAAGCATCCGACGGCGGAGAAAGTGGAAGCGATAAAGGATGCGTTGAAGCATTTTGAGGTTATATAATGAAATTGTTTGTTATATAAAGGAATTTATGAGTGTTAATACTTAAGATAGTATGAAGGTGAGTTTGAATGGAATTTGAAACAGTAATTTTACGATTTAGAGATTTGGTAACTGAAAATAATGTTACCATAGCTAGACATAAAGATATGATTGATAAAAAGGGATATGTCTGGTGGGGGTGGTGGAATAAGGGGAATGAGAAGCTCCCATTTGAAGAATTCTGTGTGCTAAAAGGTGAAATTGAGAGCAAACCAAAATATTTTTATCTTATGGATTCGGGACAGGAAAAGTTGTATAAGGCTGAATGCCTTGATATAAAATGTTCTGGAAGCGATAAGATATTATCGCCAGAATTGGAATGTACCCCCAATTATTATAATGAACAAAAGTATTATGCATGGTTTAAATTTGATAAAATTGAAGAATGTGAGGCTGATGAAGTTAAGAATTATACATATGTGAAAGTAGATTCACTATTCGTAGAAAATCATTCTAATTATGAAAAATTTTATGGAAAAAGAGTTTATAATATTAAGGAAATGATTCAGCAAAACAGGACAATATGGTTTGTGCGGAACTATAATGAGAATGATGATTCTGATTATGAAATACAATTATTAAATTCTAGTGTTGTAGAGCCACATGACTTTAGTGACAAATATTTTGAAACTGGCAGTGACACTTTGTTATGGTTATCAGATTTGCATTTTGGAACAGATGATGTTTTTAAGGTTAAAATGGCAAAGGAAACAGATGTAACTTTAACTGCACATATTAGAAACGCATATAATGACCTTAACAAAGTGGGAGGCTTGATAATAACAGGAGATATCACATCACTTGGAAAGCCAGAGGGTTTCACCAAGGCAGAAGAATTTATTGTTGATTTGAATAGGAATCTTACAAGAAAACTTATATCTGAAAATATAATTTTTTGCCCTGGTAATCATGATTTTGTGCGTAAAAATGAGATGCTTGGCAATGGAGTTCCTGAGAAGGTTTCAGAAAACCCAGATAGTATCAGTGCATATAAGGAGTTCTATAGTTCGATTCATAATTTGAATCCTAATGAATATATGGCATGTGGGCGTAGATTATTAATGTCTACAGGACGAACTGTAGAAATAGTAGCTTTAAATAGTCTTATTTTACAGCAATATAAGGATTTTGAGGGACATGGATTTTTGTCAGATAAACAGTTAGAGTATGTTGCAAATAAAATGGGATGGGAAGAAAATGTTCAAACAAATTCTGTTCGTATTGTGATAATGCACCATCATTATATGCCAACTTGTTTGGTTGAGCAGGTAGATGTAAAAAAGCCAAGTAGCGTTGTATATGATGCTGAGCGTCTTGTACAGTGGTTAGCAAAATATGACATTAAGTTACTTTTACATGGGCATAAGCATCAATCCTTTGTTTCTAAAATAGGGCATTTTGATAACAGCATTTATGAAATTGATGAAGATAGAATGAAAAATATATACGTTATTGGAATGGGAGGGACAGGAGCTTTTAATTGTGAAAATAAGTTTTCTACATTGACATTTTGCAATGATCATATTGAGTTGAAATTTTTTAGAATATATGCTGATAACACTGAAACAGATAAATGTGTTCAAACATTGCGTATACCAATATAAAATTAGATGGAGGATAATAGATGATAAAGCTAGTAATTACAGATTTGGACGATACATTATACTCATGGATTGGCTTTTTTATACCAGCTTTTTATGATATGGTACAGGAGTTATCTCTATTAATTAACGTGCCTCAAGAGAAACTGTTGGAGGAATATAAAGCAATTCATCAAGAAGTAGGAAGTGTTGAGTATCCATTTGCAACTTTGAACCTCCCATCTGTTAAAAAGAAATATTGTGGAATTTCTGATGAACAAGTCAAAATTGAACTTAACCCTGCTTTTCATAAATTTAATTCTACTCGTAAAAAGTTATTAAAATTGTATCCGGGAGTAGAAGAGACTTTAAAATTTTTTTATGACAATAATATAATGGTTGTTGCATATACTGAGTCAGCAGAAGAAAATGGTTTTTATCGATTAAAGAAATTAGGGATTGATAATTATTTTAAGGAGGTATACGTATCTGATAGTTTGTATAAGCGCCCCGATACTATTCCATCATCTCCCAAAACACATATAGTACATGGCAAGAAACCTAATGCAGAGGTATTAAAAGAAATTTGTTGTGGGGAGAAAGTTTCTGTATGTGAAGCAGTGTATATTGGAGATAGTTTATCTAAAGACATGATGATGGCAAAACAAGCTGGTATTACATCAATATGGTGTGATTTTCCGAGAGACGATATTCGGGACCTATATAGTAAATTGGTAGCTATATCACATTGGAAAGAAGAAGATTTCCAGCGAGAGCAACAATATAAAAATGAGTGGAAAAAAAATGGATATATTCCAGATTATACTATTCATACTTTTGGAGAGTGCAGGGAAATTCTTTCTCAGATTAATAAGCGATGATTATATTGAAAAAGTTTATATATAAAGTTCATTGCTAAGGACTTCATATATTAATAGAAATACAGGCATTCATCGCAAATAGGTAGGAGTTCTCTTTCCTATGAATTGCCGCTTAGTTTCGAGCAGGCAGCAGCCTATCGAAAGGCTAACGGACAGTATGTAAGGAAAAATCAGTGGAGAGATACCACTGTAAGGGTATTCATAGACCTTGATTAACAGTTAAATACGATAAGCGTATCATTAGAAATAGTGGTACGCTTATTTTTTTGTCCCTTTTTGCAGATTTGTCCTTTCCCCTGCTTTCAAATATAATGAAGCTAAAGAAGTGGAGGTGTGCTTATGAGAGATAAATTTAATCATCTGTATTTGGATAGCCACGAAAGAAAACTTTTGATACATAGCCTTGTAGAGTTAAAAAATCAGCTCATTCAGCAAGGCAGATATACGGATTGTGTTGACGAGCTTGTTTTTAAGGTCATAAATGCACCGACCAAGAGAATGAAAATTGAATATGTCTAAGGCAAATTTCAAAGCCGCTTATTCTTATTGATTTTAAGAGTAGGCGGCTTTTTTGCGTTCTCTGGTACTGTTTACATAGCCACCTTGACAAAGTGGCTAAATCTATGTGAAAGGAGGACGCATCTATGTCAAATTGCAAAGTGATTGCTCTGACTAACCAGAAAGGCGGTGTCGGAAAAACAACCACAGCGGTCAATCTGGGCGTAAGTCTGGTGCAACAGGGTAAAAAAGTCCTGCTGATTGATGCCGATGCACAGGCAAATCTCACGATGGCTCTGGGTTATAACAGACCAGACGATATTCCCATAACGCTCTCTACTGTGATGCAGAACATCATAGACGATAAAACGCTTGATGTTTCACAGGGTATTATCCACCACAGAGAGGGCGTTGACCTGCTTCCGTCAAACATTGAGCTGTCTGGCTTTGAGGTAAGGCTAATCAATGCAATGAGCCGTGAGCGTGTGCTGAAAACCTATGTCAATGAGGTTAAAAAGAATTACGATTATGTGCTTATTGATTGTATGCCGAGCTTAGGTATGATAACCATCAATGCTCTGGCGGCGGCTGACAGCGTGATTATCCCTACACAGCCCCACTATCTCTCGGCTAAAGGTCTGGAGCTTTTACTTCGCTCCGTATCAATGGTCAAGCGGCAAATCAACCCAAAGCTGCGGATAGACGGTATCTTAATGACTATGGTAATGCCCCGTACCAACATTTCTAAGGAAATTACGGCAACGGTCAAAAGTGCATACGGTAAGAAAATCAAGGTATTTGATACCGAGATACCTCATTCTATCCGTGCGGTGGAAGCTACCGCAGAAGGCAAAAGTATTTTTGCTTACGACAAAAGCGGCAAGGTTGCCGCAGCCTATGAGCAGTTAGGAAAGGAGGTGGCAGAGATTGGCGAGAAGCAGAGAAACCAAAATCGAGCTGACCGCATACGATGACCTTTTTCAGACGGACGAAAGCTGTGAGGAAGCAAAGCTAAGCAAGATACGGGATATTCCCATATCGGAGATGCCAAGCTTAAAAAAATGCCCTTTACATACGGCTTATTTAAGATGTTTGCAAAATCACATATGAAGAAAAAGTATCCAATAGAAGGATTTACTGTAGAATGGAAAAGAAATGATAGTAATGAAATCCATTTTGATATAGCTCGTTGCCTTTACAGAGATATGTGTGAAAAATATTGTTGTCCCGAACTATGTACAGTTTGTTGTCAGAGTGATATAACTGCCTTTTCTGGATATGAACCTAAAATTAGATTTGAACGAGCAGGGACACTCGGAGAAGGTGCTGACTGCTGTGATTTTCATTTTATCCACGGAAGTCACTAAACACATAATCAATTACAATCATCAAAGAGCCAGACGCTAAGACGCAGAGCCGATGAACTTGTGAGGAAACTCACCATAGATCATCGGCTCTTTTATTTTCAATAAATTTGGCAGCACAGCCCACCAAATAAAAAAAACGGTGCTTTGGTGGGCAGGATAAACACGCCCAGACGAAAATTCAACTTCCCTCCGAACCCGTTTTCGAGTTTGGAGGAATTTTTTTATGCGATGGTCGAATATGACCGCAATGCTGCTCATCAGAAGCAGCTACTATTTACGGAGTGTCACAGTGGAGTGAAGATTATCTTTTAGAAAAAATCATCACTCACTCGTGGCACTCTTACATTTTACAAGTAGAGATTACATCTCTTGATTATAGATATGCTTACGCTTATTGCCGTAGAGGTCTTAGTACCTTTGCGGCTTTTTGTTTGTCGAAAAATGTCTTAACACAGAACAAGGCTACTTCTTGCGTTGGTTGTCGTTCTCCGCCTGCCAATCTGGATTTTCAAAAAAATTCAGATTGGAGGAAACAATATGGCATATAACAAAGCCAAAGAAGAAAAGAAATGGCGGCTCTGGAAAGAAGCCGAGGAAAAACAATTACGGAACTTAGGTGTTGATGAAGACGATATAGAAAAGCTCCGTATTCACGATTGGGCGATTTTTAATTCCGACAGACGGTATTATCAGCGAGTGCAGGAAACAGGTACATATCTTGATGAGCTTGCTGTAGATACTACACAGCCCGAAGTCAAAACGGTTGAGGATTTTCTTGACAGTATCGAAAATCAGCACCTCTATCAAGTTTTGATTAAGGTGGACAGGCTTACATTGCAAGCTATTTTGTTGCAATTACAGGGATATTCCGTTGCTGAAATTGCTGCGAGGCTTGATATGAAAGAAGATGCTATCTATAAACGATTGAAACGGTTAAAAGAAAAAATTAAAAAACTTTTGGGATAGTGTCCAAAAAAGCACTTTCCCACGGGCTACAGGGTGAGAGGACAAAAACCTCTTGCCCTGTTTTCCTTTGTGTGGCGAAAACAGGGGCGTTCCTTGACAAGTGAATACCCATTCGCCAAATACTTTCTCTTTGTAATTGTGATGAGCATAAGCGTGTGCAGCGGTACGCCAAGACCTGCCGACAGGCAGCGAGCGATTGAAAGGTGGTGAGCCAATCTTATCGACTCAAAATATCGGGCAGCTCCCGATTTCGCCATAACCCACAAAGAGGATAATGATACTCCCGTCCAGTCACAGTCCGAGCGTGATAAAACCGTCGCAGGCAATGAGGGCGGCTCTGTCAGACCGACAGTTGGGGTGGAACTCCCGTGGTGTCAGTTCGCTGCTGACCGTTTGGCGACTTCCCATAGCATTTCGGGGTGTCGAGGACAAATTGAAATGCTCCTATCATATTCAGCCAGACGAAAGGCGGTCACAAGAACAGAGATTTTGTTAATCTTCTCCAGACCATAAATACTTCCTTTTGTTTGGCTGCCTACATAGGCAGAACATACCTGCCTAAATAAAATTGGGAGGTCAAACATAATGGAAAGAAAAATCAAGCGTGGGGATATTTACTACGCAAACTTAAATCCCGTTATTGGCTCGGAGCAAGGTGGCAGGTGACCTGTACTTATTATTTCAAACGATGTCGGTAATAAGCACAGTCCTACGGTCATTGTCGCACCTATCACAAGCAGAATAAACACCAAAGCAAAACTGCCGACACACACTCTAATCAATAACTTTGAGGGATTGGATAAGAACTCAATTATTTTGCTTGAACAGGTACGAACGATTGATAAACAGCGATTAGAACAGTACTTAGGAATGATACCAGATGATATGGTGGCAAGGGTTGATAAGGCTCTTGCCATTAGTGTTGCATTGGAGAAAATAAAGGCAACAGATGTGTAAAAAGGGCGAGAAGAATAAATTTGCACATTGGTAAAAATGCGGCTGTATTTCTATAATTAGAGTACAGCTGCTTGTTTTATAGCGGAGGTACTCATTATGGGAAATGAAAAATATATCCAAAATTCCGAATTGCAAAGTAAACAGATGCAAGATGAAAACGAAGTATTCAATTCATTTATCAATATTATGGTACAGATAGTTGAAAAGTACGGAAAGACAGTTTTGCAGGAATTGGATTGTGCTGCGTAAGCTACGCAGCCTTACATATCACATTTTCCTATAAAATTATGGAGGTGGTACGATGAACAGAGAAGGAAAGAAATGTGTCCTGTATCCAAGAGTAAGTACCGAGATGCAGGTGGACGGATATAGCCTTGAAGGACAGAAGAACAGCTTAAAACGCTTTGCTGACCGAGAAGAAATGGAAATTGTCGGTATCTATGAGGATGCAGGTAAATCAGGAAAATCTATTGAAGGACGACCCGCATTTAAGAAAATGCTTTCCGATATAAAAAACGGATTGGAGATAGACTATATTCTGGTTTATAAACTTTCCCGTTTCGGAAGAAATGCAGCGGATATTCTAAATTCATTAGAGTTTGTACAATCTTATGGAATAAATCTTATTTGTATTGAAGAAGGAATTGACTCGTCACAGACAAGTGGAAAACTTTTAATCTCTGTTTTGTCTGCGGTTGCAGAAATAGAAAGAGAAAATATCATTGAACAGACAATGAATGGACGGAGAGAAAAAGCACGACAAGGTGGGTGGAATGGTGGATTTGCACCATACGGATATTATCTGAAAGACAATCAGCTCTTGATAGAAGAAACGGAAGCTGAAGCAATCAGAATTATATTTGATAAATTTGCTAATTCTGATATAGGACTTGGCGGAGTAGCAAAATATCTTAATCTTCAAGGTATAAAGAAGATACCTCGTCAGAACGGCACATTGGAAACTTGGAGCAGTCATTTTATACGGTTGATATTAGACAATCCTGTTTATTGTGGAAAGATTGCTTATGGCAGAAGAACACGAGAAAAGGTAAAAGGTACAAAAAATGAATATAAGCAGGTTCATGCAGAGGATTACATTCTGGAAGATGGACAACATGAAGGAATTATCAGCGAGGAATTGTGGCAAAAGGTTCACGCAAAGCGTATGGCAACAGGAATTAAACAGCCATCCAAAATCGGTAAGGATAGGTCACACCTTTTGACGGGGATATTAAAGTGTCCCCTTTGTGGAAGTTCAATGTATACGAACAAACACGCTTGGACAAATAAAGACGGCACATACAAAGAGGTTTACCGGTGATGAAGAGTTCATGAAGCAGTGGGGCGATGAGATCATTCTGGCTACTGCAGTATTCTGGGCAGACCGTGTGGAATGGGACGAGGATGGCAGGGTATGCCATATCCGTGATGTGATCGGACCGGATGAGTACAAACAGCGGTTGACGGACAATACCTATACCAACTACATGGCACGGAATAACCTCCGCCTGGCGGTGCAGATCGCAGAAAGACTGGAAAAAGAGGATCCGGAATATCTGGAAGAGCTGAATAACCGCTGGGAGATCCGTGAGATGCTGCCAAAGATCCGCAGGGCGGCGGAAGGAATATATCTGCCGCCTGTGGGAAAGGATGGCATCCTTCCCCAGTTTGCCGGTTACGGGAAGCTGCAGGAGATGGATCTTAGCTACTACAAGAGCTTTGGAAAAAACGCAGCCGCCGAAATACGGAAGGAACATACCGTTTTGGAGCTTGAGAGATTACGGGTGCATAAACAGGCAGACCTCGTCCTGCTGCTGCAGCTGTTCCCGGAACTTCCGGAAGAAGCCGGTGGGACACAGCGCAGGCAGGTACGGGAGAAAAACTACGAGTTTTATGAAAAACACACGCTCCATGAAGCATCCTACAGCTTTGCCACCCATTCCCTGATGGCAGCTTCCCTGGGAAGAACACAGGAAGCCTATGCGCTGTTCCGTCAGTGCTGCGATGTGGATTTAAGCTCCGATGGAGAGAATGCACCGGCAGGAATCTATGCAGCCTGCATGGGCGGCATCTGGCAGTGTGTGGTAGAGGGATTCTGCGGGATACGGATACAGGAAGATGCCCTGCGGATCGATCCCTGCCTTCCCGAAACGTGGGAAAGCGTGAAATTCCGCATCTGTTACCGGAAAGGCACCCTGGATATCAAGGTAACGAAGAATGCGCTGACCGTCAATAACAGGAGCAGCCACCCGGTACCGCTTAGCTTCCGTGGGGAAGCGGTATGCCTGGATGGCACAGTGAGCAGGATATTCTCTCTTCATTCCCCGGAATAAAACAGCATGACAGAACGCAGACAGGAACAACCTGTGCACTCAAAGGAGTGTACAGGTTTTTTTGCTTCAGGAAATTCCGCTGGAATTTTCTGAAGCAAAAAGCTCCGCAGGGATGCGCAGCTCGCAGAGAAGAATTAGTTGTTTTGCAACACTGCTCATGCGCAAAGAGTCCGCAGGCGAACTCGTTATTGCTGGAAAAAGGATAGGAATCCGCCATCCGGTATACCATAATGTGGACAGGAAGACCCGGGCAGAACCGGACGGAAGGAGACTGGCAAAAATGACAGAAATCGGAGAAGAGACACTGAGGCAGTACAGGGGATATCTGGCGGATCGGGAAAAAAGCATCGCCACCATTGACAAATATCTGCGGGATATCCGTACCTTCCTGCAGTGGATGGGAGAAAACCGGAGCATTACCAAGGAAAAAGTGATCGCCTACAAGGCTTGGCTGCAGGAGCATTATAAAACGAGCAGTGCAAACAGCATGCTGGTAGCCCTGAATGGATTTCTGGACTTTATGGGAGAAACGCAGAGCCGGGTGAAGACGGTAAAGGTACAGAAGCAGATGTTCCGTTCCACAGAAAAGGAAATGAGCAGGGCAGAATACAAAAAGCTGATCGAAAAGGCTTACCGGATGGGACGGGAGCAGACCGCACTCATCATGGAGACCATCGGAGCGACCGGGATCCGGATCAGTGAATTGAAATATATCACCGTAGCCGCTGTGAAAAGCGGAAAAACAGAGGTTTCCTGCAAGGGAAAGAAAAGACAGGTGTATCTGGTGAAAGAGCTGAGGGAGAAGCTGCTCAAATACTGCAGAAAAAAAGGGATCCGTAAAGGAAGTGTGTTCGTCAGCCGCTTCGGGAATCCACTAGACCGCAGTAATATCTGGTCGCAGATGAAAGCCATCGGTGCCGCAGCCGGAATCTGTCCGGATAAGGTATTCCCCCATAACCTCCGCCACCTTTTTGCCAGGGTGTTCTGGGAAAAATGGAAGGATCTCTTTTACCTGGCGGATATATTGGGACACAGTAATGTCAACACGACCAGAATCTATACCATGACCACCGTTAAGAACCATGGAAGACGGATGCAGGTGCTGGGATTAGTAACGTAAGCTTACCGATTGGGGCTGAATCAGAGAGGAATCCGATCGGAATCAGAGCAGGTGTGAGAAAAATCGGAGCAGAAATACAAAAATACCACATAATCTGCATTATGTGGTAGGAATCGTATCCAAAAGCTGTGTCTATACATAATGGTATGTTTCCTTACCTGGAAACATTGTCCAAAAGTACCATAATTTCTCTCCGCAATCCATATATACCAAAAATAAATTTGTATGTCAATGATACAATTCGACTTTTTTCGCAAAAAATTGTGCGGAATCTGATACAGAATCCGCAAAGGGTATATTTTCACAATACAATCAGTGTATAAAACATATTTTTAATACGTTTTGCATAAGGCAATCCCTGTCTGCTTCTACCACATAATGCAGATTATGTGGTATTGACTGGAAATATTGCCCGCATACAATTTTGTCCCCAATATACGGCAGCTTGTCTTTGCATGGAGCAGGTCGTTCGCTCAGTGGCAGTCCACAGTACCGGCCCTCCGTCATGAATGATGTGTGTAAAAGAATTGTGTAATAGAATTCTCCCTTAAAATGTTCCCCTTCCCGATTTTTTCGGGGGGGGGCAAACATTTTGTAACGAAATTCAGCACAAAACGAAAGACGTGATGATGCGTATGGAAGGAAAGGAATATCTGAACAGGATCAGCAGAGAAACGGCAATGCAGATTGCCGGCAGAGAGTTGCCCCAGGTAGAAAAGATCCATTTATGGGTTTTTCCTGCTTTTTCCTATGAAGAAGGAATTCCGGTGTACCTTCTGAAAGCGTATGCCGACCTGACTTCTTACGATATCATCCTGGATGCAAGGAATGGAAACATTATCAAAAGGACAGAACGCTGTCTGTAATGAATGAAAATAGATACTTAAGGATAAACCGGAAAGGAAACCAGAATGAGAGAGGAAACCAGAAAAACTGCCAGAGTACAGGCAGGGGAAGAAGCATTGGAGACCGTGAATGAAAAGACCCTGATGGATCAGCTGGATTCGATGAAAACAGCATTCCGTGGTTATGACAAGGAAGCTACCTGTGAGCTGCTGCAGACGCTCATCCGGTCGATGGAGACAGAGAAGAAGGAAGAACACCGTGTCCTGCTCCAGAAGAACCAGAGACTGCTCAACGAAAAGGAAGCACTGACCACGCAGATGGCAGAGCTTCTGATGAAGGTGGACTCCCTGGAATCGGAAAACCAGCGGATGATGGAACAGCAGAATACCATGCAGAAGAAATATGAGGAGCTGGCAGAAAAGCTGAGCAGGATTTCGGAAAATGCCATTGAACGGGAAACCGAGCTTTCCGCCTACCATCTGCGGGAACAGCAGGTGAAGGAACGGGAAGCTGCCCTGTTAAAAATGGAGTCGCAGAAAGAAGCGGAACTGGAGCAGATAAAGAAAGAGTTCCAGGACGGGCTGGAGGCAGAGAGGGCAGAAATCCTTGCGCAGGCAGAAGAGGAAGCGGAAGGGATAAACAATCGGGCAGAGCAGCTTCGGAGGGAGTTACAGGGCTTCCGGCAGATCATCAATGTGATACTGGACTTTGACCCGGAAAACGGGGTGCAGACAGACCCCCTGGAAAGTGCAGGAGTACCGCATGACCGAGCTGGAATTTGAACTGGAGTTTAAGAAACGGAAACTGCAGAAACGGAAACAGCGCAGGATGGAGCTTCTGATCATCGGTGCACACCTGGGCGTGGTGCTTGTACTGCTCTACTTAATGTTTGGCATCGGCATGGTACATGGAAGATCCATGCGCCCCGCTTACCGGGATGGAGACCTGTTTCTGTACCAGAGGCGGCTCTTTCAGGAGCCGGAGTATGGAGATGTGGTGGTCATCCACAGGCAGGACCTGGAACGGGACATTGTAAAGCGCATTGCAGGAAAGCCGGGAGATGTGATCGATCTGGATGAGCTGGGGCACCTGACCAGAAATGGGGAACGGGCAGCGGAAACGGAAATCCTGTTCGGGGAACAGGACAGGGATGACTGGATCACCTTTCCCTATACCGTACCGGAAGGAAGCTATTTCTGTCTGGGGGATAACCGCCCGAGGTCAGAGGACAGCAGAGAGCTTGGAGCATTCCGCAGGCAGGAGATTACCGGAAAGGTTCTCGCACAGTTCCGGCTGTCATCGGTAAAGTGACCATCCGGGAATCTGCCCGGAGCTTTCGTACAAAAGAAAAATACCAACATGAGAAATAAGGAGAACGGCATGGAACTGTTGAAGGAGGATGGCTGTATCGGCGAAAAGGCATTCCATGGGGAAAAGGAATGTTTTTTCCAGCCATTTTACAACGTGGAGAAAAAGAGAATCTGGGGAGCGGAAGCCCTGTTCCGTCTGAAGGATGAAAACGGCAATTACTATAACATGGATAAGCTTGCAGCAAAAGCGGAGGAAGAAGGATGGATCGCCGAGATCGACAGATGGGTGTTCCGGGAAGCCTGCAGAAAGATCCCGGAGCTGAGAGCCTACGGACTTAAGAGGATCAACATCAACTTATCCCCGGAGGTCTGTGAGGTTCCGGAGACCGTAACCAACATCATGCAGATACTCAGAAAGTATGAAGTGTCAAGAAGTGAGGTCTGTATGGAGATCACCGAGATGTGCAAGGTCAGGAATGCAGAGAATTTCAGCTACATGGTGGAACAGCTGAGCAGCCAGGGGATCCGGCTGGCGTTAGATGACTTTGGCAAAGGGGAGAGTAACCTGCTTCGGTTGTCACAGATCCCGATCCAGACACTGAAGCTCGACAAGGAACTGGTCTGGGGAACGGTGGGAAGCAGGATGGCAGAGGATCTGGTTGAAGAGATGATCCGTATTGCACACCGTCATAACATCCAGGTCACGGCAGAAGGAATTGAGACACTGGATCAGGCGAGAACCCTGGCATCCTGGGGATGTGATTACCTGCAGGGGTATCTCATCGCACCGCCTCTCAGCTATGAGAAGCTTCTCACATTCCTTGAGGAAAACGGAAAAAGGAACTTCCTGGAAGAATAAATCAGGATAATAAGGATAAGAAGGAGAAACCGATGAAAAAGGAAAACAACGGACCAAGACCCCTCAGGGAGGAATTGAAAAGCCTCTTTGGACGGATCATAGCAGCCATGGCAGTGCTGTTAGTCCTGATTGTCGGCATTATCATCCAGCTGTGGAACACCGACCAGGACATCATTAACGAAGTAAAATACGGTGCAGACCTCTACAAAGCAGAGGTGGCACATTACCAGTGGGTGACAGACCTTGGCATGGCACTGAATTACGGACAGGATTTTGAAGGAACCTTAGATCCGACGTAGTGTGCACTGGGACAGTTCATCTATGATGAAAAGAATCAGAAGGATGCGAAAAAGCAGGCATTCATTGAAGAGATACAGAGCCTCCACGAACAGGTTCATGCTTCCGCAGAGGAGATCCTGTCCCTGCCGGATGGGGAGAGTGCCGGGAAACAGGAGATCTTCTTAAATACCACGGCTCCTGCTGTGGAGCAGCTGGTAGCAGACCTTACGGAAGAGATTGATGCCGGCATGGAACGTGTGACGGACAGCCAGATCCACTTCATCCTGTTACTGGTGATCGGCGGGATCGTCTGCTTTGTCTGCATGGCATTTGTCGTCCATGGCATCGGGGATATCTACCGCTTTTTTGACCGGCAGGTAACCGGGGTGTTAGAGAGTATTTCCGGCAAGGCTGCGAAGCTGGCGGAAGGACATCTGGATCTGACCTTTGACTGTAAGAGCAGTGTGGCAGAGCTGGTAACGCTACGGGATTCCATGCAGTTTGCCGTACAGGAGCTTGGCAGGTATGTGAATGCCATCCGTGAGGAAATGCAGGAATTCGCCGATGGAAACCTGACCGCACAGAGCAATATCACATTCCTTGGAGACTTCGCACCGATTGAATCTTCCATTGACGGATTTGCCAATAACATCAGTGAGGTACTTGACAAGGTAGAGGAATCCGCAGAGGCGGTGGCAGAAAGCTCGGATCAGATCGCAGCAGCGGTACAGGAACTGGCAGAGGGAACCAGCAGTCAGGCAGAGAGTGTCCAGGTGCTCGTTGATATGAGCGAACACGTAGCCGGATCCGTGCAGACCACGGCAGGAAAGCTTAAGGAAGCCAGTGCACTCATTCGTGAAGCAGAAAGCATCGTGGGTGAACAGAAGCAGCAGATGAACCGGGTATCCGAAGCAATGGATATCATCTCCCATTGTTCCAAAGAGATCAAGGAAATCAGTGATACGGTGAAGGGAATCGCTTCCCAGACCAATCTACTGGCACTGAATGCCTCCATAGAGGCAGCAAGGGCAGGAAGTGCAGGCAAAGGGTTCGCTGTTGTAGCACAGAGCATTAAGGAGCTGGCAATGGAATCCGCAGATTCCACGGAACGGATCCAGAACATGATCGCCAGTACCATCCGGGCAGTACAGGATGGCGAGGGCAAGGTGAAGGGAACGGTTGCAACCTTTGATGATATCGTCAGGGTGACCCAGGGAATCTCCGGCAAGATTACGGAAGTATCCGGCAACGCACAGGAAGAAGCGGAAGCCGTGATCAAGATCAAGGATGAAACCCAGAATATTTCAGAAATGGTACTGAACAGTTCTGCCGTATCCGAGCAGAATGCAGCCGCATCCTCGGAACTGGCAAACCAGGCACAGATCTTAAAAGAACTGACGGAACATTTTCAGGTACGCAAAGGTACCTGTTGATTTTACATAGATTTTAATGAATACGATGCAAAAGGAGAGAACGTATGAAAAAGCGTAAAGGAAAGACGAAACGATGGCTTGCCGGAATCCTGTCGGCAGTGCTGGTAATCGGATCCATCAATCTTGTGGATGCTTTAGAAGGAAGTAATGGGGAAAGTGCACTGTATGATGCACCGGAGCTTACCATCACGCAGGGAGCCGAAACTTATGATTTGAAAGAGGGAATTACCTATGACAGCAGCCTGTATGAACTGGCTGTAGTGAATGAGGGCGGATTTGATGTCAATACCGAGGGAGACTATGAGGTAACCTATTCCCTGACTTCCAAGGATGATGGAACGTTGGATCCGGAAAATCCCGGGGATGCTTCCAATTCGGATAATGAAAACAAAGACCAGAACAGTGGAGACAATCAGGGAGGGGATAACACCCAGACCGGCGATAACTCTGATAATGCGGGTTCTGATAACGGATCCGACAGTTCTGACAGCAGCAATACAGGAGACAATGCAGATGCCGGACAGGGAGATACGAGTTCTGACAGCAGCAATGCAGGAGACAGTGCGGATGCCGGACAGGGAGATACAGGTGCGGACAGCAGCAATGCAGAAGATACTGCAGATGCGGTCAGCGGAGAGGATGCAGCACAGAGTGAGGAGAATACCGGCGACACCGGTGTACTGGGTGTATCCAGGCCGAGAACGGCTGTAGATATGAGCTATCAGTCAGAGCCCGTGGGTGCGGAAGCCGTTGATGTAACAGAGGGGGATGCCACTAATACCGGTGATACACAGGAAAAGCAGGTCATCACCTTTACAAGAATGGTTCATGTAGTAGCGGCTTCTGAGGACGAAGTACCCGTGTATGTAACACGGGAACTGGTGCTGACACAGGGAGAAGAAGACTACGACCTGACAGATGACATTCTTTATGATGATGTAAAATATACGTTAACGGTAGGGGATCTTGGAGGCTTCGATATTAACAAGATCGGCTCCTACGAAGTGACCTATTCCCTTACGCCTGTGACAACAGAAGGGACACAGGAAAATGGACAGGATGACACACAGGATAACCAGGTCATCACATTTCAGAGAACGGTTACCGTGAAGGCAGCCGTGGAAGAAAACGCTTTGTATGAAGCACCGGATCTCTACCTGGAGTTGGGACAGGAAGAGTATGATCTGACCGAAGGCATTATTTATGATAAAGACCTTTATGAAGTAAAGGTTTCTGATCCTGGAGATTTTGATATTAATATGGTAGGAGAATATGAAGTAACCTATCTCCTTGATAGTATTGGAAAGTCTGCAAAAGGAGAAGATACCACAAATAGTACGGCAGAAAAATCTTCTGAAGTAAAAACTGCATCGCAGGAAGCAATCTATTTCACCAGAAATGTATTTGTAGAGGAATCTACAGTGACAAAGGCAGCACCCAATGGATATTCCTTGAATTTAGGAACGGCAATTTGGGATGCTGATAGCCATACAACATTTAAGTATCCACATGCAAAGATTGAAAATGTAGCTGATAAGTTGACACTTTTAACGGTTACTGTTGAAAATGGTTCATTTACTAAACCAAATGATTTTGGAGAACCAAATTTATCAGATATTAAGGGTACATCTGCAACATGGATATTCAGTGGTGGTAAATCCGCAGATGAATTACAAACATTCATTGGAAATATTACATTTACACCACAAACAGGAAGCAATATGAATGTCAATATTACTGTTGATGGAAATGAAACGAAAGGGTTTGATAATATACCAAGTGGTTCAAAATTGACACAATGGACAAATGGACATTATTATATGATTGTTCCTCAAAATGTTAGCTGGACTGATGCATATAACAATTCTAAAAAATATGTCTTGGCAGGTAGAAAAGGATATTTAGTAACTATTGGGTCATATCCTGAAGCGCAGCAACTTGCTAATGTTTTTAACGCTACAGACATTTGGACTGCAGGAGTTAGGGTTACTAAAGATAGTTCGGGTAAAAAAATCAATGATGAAGATTCAATAAGTAGTTATTTTAAGTATAATAACTTTTTAACTGAAAAGCATGGATATTATTGGACGTGTGGACCAGAAGCTACTCAATTTGTAGGAACAGATGTTTGGTATTCTGGAGAACCAAATAACGCAGGAGGCATAGAATTCTTTGGTAAAATGCAAAAGTCTATGGGGTTCAAAATGAATGATGAACATGATCAATCAATTGCACTTGCTATAGAATTTGGAGGATATGAAGATGCAGGGAAAACAGATCCAGGTGGAAGAGATTCCACTAAGGCTTTTGAATCACTAAATAAAGGTGTAACCCCAGTTGATCCTGAAGCTACTATTAATGGAATAAAATATCCAACTGTTACTGATGCTTTAAATGCAGCACAAAGTGGTGATACAATTGAAATTGTCAAAGATACTGTAACAGCAGTAACGAATGGAACATTAAAAACTGGCGTTAAGTTAGTAAGCTATGATAAAAATACAACTTACACAGGAAAGCAGGATTCCAAGATTGATGTTGCAGAAGATGGAACTGTGACCTTGAAGGACGGAAAACTTGAGCTTTCTGCAAAAGCATCCCTTAAGGTATTCAATCCGACCGATGGGCAGACCTATCAGGTAACGGCTCCAAACTGCGCTTCATGGGTAACAGTAGATAAGAATGGAGACTCCCCTTATTTTATGGGAGATGCGGATGGAACTGTAAAAATAGATGCAGTGACCTATTCGTATCAGAATCCGAGTCATAGTAACTTGGCAATGGTTTACATTCCACAGGGAATGAAGAATAATGAGCATGTAACAAAAGCTGAAGTCGCAGCAGATCAGTCGGTAACCATTGAGGTGGACAACACGAATTCAGTAGTATTGAATAGAGGTGGGAACGCAGGCGATAACGTAACTGTTAAGCGGCGTCAAGATGATTCGAAGGTAGATGTAAAACTGCCTTCTGGTGTACAAGGTACAATTTTGGGACATACCGTAGGGGCAGCTCCGTCAGGCGGCGTAACAGTCAGCCAGAGCAGTGCAGAGAATACGGGATATCCTAACAGAGATTATATCATGGTTGCAGCTACAGGGAATGAAGTAGTAGTAGATGGCATCACATACAAGGCAACACGTTCCAATCAGAAGTTCTATCTGGGAACGTTCCAGGTAAATACGACATTTGGAGCTCATGCAGGAGTGAAGGGTACGAAGCCTGCGGATCCACATTATCTGGAAGAGTATACGATAACCATTTGTCCTGATACAGGTTATGATTTGGATAAAGATAACCTTGTATTAACGATGAAGGAGAATGATACACCAGATGCAAATGCAAAGAATTTAACATTTGTCGAAGAGGCAGACGGAAGCATTAAGGTGACGATCCCTCAGGTAACCGGTGATATCACCATCCATGCAGAAGCCAAAAAGCAGACATCAAAGCTTACCATCAATGGATTAGATGGCAGAGGAATCGTTAAAGTACTGGATGGGGAAGGACAGGTACATGAATTAAAGCAGGGTAAGGATTCTATTACCGTAAACCGGAATGAGGAACTGACACTGACCTTTATCCCGGATGATTTTACCAATTCTTATTATGGTGATCTGACAGGAGAGAAGGGAAGCAGCTTCTCCATACTGACAGGGTTAAAAGACAATACTCTGGGTGCAGCTGTGACCGATCTGTTCACACAGGATGTCAAGAACAGCTTCAACTGGACGGAAAAGAGTTATCAGGTGAAGTACACCCCCAATAAAGCAGAGAATACACTGGAAGCAACATTTACACATTCCAGTATCATGCATGTCCATGTGACCGGAGGTACCGCAGAGGTCAACACGACTGTATTGGAACAGAACCCGACAGACACCGAACAGTTCCGGCATGTGATCGTACCGGATAATACACAGGTGCAGGTTACCTTAAAAGATACGACCGGTCATAATCCGGTTTACAAGACTGCTTATTGGAAGCAGACTTCTGCCGCTGGCGGAACTGATACAGGAACAGAGGTATCTTCCCAGCTGAATGATGCAGGAAGCAAGACCTACACCTACACGACACAGGCAGTGAGTGCGTCCCATATGCTGAATGTAAGCTTTGAGCAGGGACAGAACGTGGATGTCACGTTTACAGGCGGAAATGCCTCACTGGTTGATACAGGAGCAGTCATCTGGACAAACCAGGGCAATCATACGTACCGGACACTGGTAAAAAATGGCGATACACTGACCATGAAAGTGCAGGTAAATGAAGGCTATGGATTAAAGAGCATTACCGTTAACGGATTCAGCATCAATGCGACAGAAGCACTTAAGAACCCGGAATATAACGTGACTTATGACGAAGCGACCAGAACCTATACCCATACCACGAAACCGATCGACCAGGTATGGAACGTGGTCATGGACTTTGAAGAGCAATATACCGTAACGTTTGTTGACCAGAAGGATAGAGTACTGGGTTCAATCCCGGCTGTGAACGGAACCACGATCCCGGAAGAAAAGTTCACGGAAATGCAGGCAAAAACAGATGCCCTAAAAGAAGCCGATGAAATCTTCCTGACCTGGGTGGACAAGGCGGATGGAAATACTGCTTATAATAAGAACACCATAATCACCAAAAACAACCTGGTATTGAAGCCGGTATACCGCAAGAATGCAGGAAACGGCGGACATATCGAAAACGGAAGTGATGGAAGCATCCTCGCAGCGGATGATTTTGCGATCCATCTTCGTGATCTGCAGAATCTGACAGCAGATAACGTTAAGGATGAGAAGTATGCCAATGTAACAGCATTTGATAAGGATGGCGCAAAGGTGACCGCTCAGGTAACCGTAGATGCAGATGAATTAGCTGCATTAAAGAAAAAGAGTGCAGGAACCTATCGTAATGCATTGACATTTACCTATAATAAACTATCCGTTAAGGTAACCGTAGAGATCTCCGATGCAGAAGTCACCATCACCGGACGTACTGCACATACCCTGACCTTTACAGGAAAGGGCGGTGTAACCTATCAGGTACAGAAGTCGGATGAAAATGGCGGATCCCTCACCGGAAATGTAAAGAGTGCAGCTACAGCTGCAGGGACAGGAAAGGGAACGGCTGACGGTCTGGATAAGGCGGAATACTATCTGATCAGCCATAAGGCATATGGTCAGGCAGTAGGACGAACCTCACTGGTAGATGCACAGGATATCGCAAAGCAGTTTGCGGATGACGGTGACCAGACAACGACAAATGGAAAGACAGATAAAAGTGAGACGGCATCCAACCAGAATGTAGATGTTACGGTGGATGACAATGGTAACTACAAGGTAACCCTGAAAAAGGATATCGACCATACTGTTGAGATCCCTGATACCTGGGAGAATGTGAAGATCGATCTGGGTGGACATACCATCACAGGAGACAATGCAGATGCTTCTAAGGAAGCAAAGCCCGGACTGGTATTTAACAAGGATGATACAGCGACAGAACATCCCGGAACCAATCTGGAGATTGTAAACGGTACGATCCAGGGTGGCAGCGGATCAGCTGCACATCCGGATGGAGCAGCCGGTGTAGGGGAAGCTGCGGGCAGCAAGCCGTCACAGGCTGGTATCACCGTAGGCGCAGATGCAGTCATCAAGGGCGGCAATGGTGCAGATGGTGAGAACGGAAGTAACGGAGGAAACGGCGGTTCAGGTATTGAAGGAACCATCGGCACGACCGTAAACGGAGGTTCTGTCTCAGGTGGAAACGGCGGTAAGGGTTCTGATTCCGCAACAGGTACTCCGGGTAACGGTGGAAATGGCGGTTCCGGTATCAAGACTGATAAAGATGTAGTCATTAACGGAGGAACCATCACCGGTGGAAATGCCGGAAACGGTGGAAATGCAACTGGTGAGAACAATACCAATCCCGGTGGTGCAGGTGGAAATGGAGGTTCCGGTGTTGACAGCGGCAGCGGAAAGATCGATAACAATGGCGGCACCATTACCGGTGGAGATGCAGGAAATGGCGGCAGCTCCGAAAAGGGCAATGGAGGAACCGGAGGAAATGGTGGTTCCGGCTCCATTGGAGAGACGAACAATACGAATGGCGGAACAACGACCGGTGGAAACGGTGGTGACGGTGGTAACTCCAACAATGGAGGAAACAACGGAAACGGCGGCTCCGGTGGTAAAGGTACGGAGGGAACGGTCAATGGAGGAAACCAGGATGGTAATAACGGCCAGGATGGTGAAACCTTCTTCGTGATCCTCTTCAAAGACCAGAAGCAGAATCTGCTGAATGCAGCAGATCCCTGCAAAGTAGCGGCAAAAGGTAAAATAACCAAAGACTACTTTGACAAGATGCAGGAAAAGACCGATGCGCAGGCAAAGGCAGATGAAAAGTTCTTTGCATGGACTGAGGAAAACCATGCAGATAAGGTATATACCGCAGAGACGGAGATCACAGCCAGTGTGACACTGGTTCCTGTATACCGTGCAGACAGCAATGTGGTTCCCGGACAGGATGGAAATACCATCGCAGCAGATAATTTCTCCATCCGTATCGAGAAAGTAAGCAGCCTGACAGAAACGGAAGCAAAGAAGCTTGCCAATGTCAAGGCATACGATAAGAAGGGCGCAGACATCACCAATACGGTAACGGTAGATCAGGACAAGCTTTCTGCTTTACAGCAGAGCACGGCTGGAATCTATCCGGATGCACTGACCTTCGAAATCCCCGGCAGTGTCAAAGTCAGTGTAACGGTAGAGATCACGGATGATAATCCTGTGATCACCGGAAAGACAGCACATACGCTGACCTTCAAGGGAAGAGCAAATGAGACTTATGAGTATCAGGAGCTAGATGCCCAGGGAACCCCGACAGGTAATGTATTAACCATACTGACGAATGGAGATGGAAAAGCAACCATCACGGGTCTGAAGAAAGCAACACCATATCAGATCAGTCATAAGAAATATGGTTCTGTAAACGGCAGAACAGCCCTCGTGGATGCAAAGGATATCGCAAAGCAGTTCGAGGACAGAGGTGCCGGTGATACAACAGGCAATAATGCTACGGACAGAACGGAAAAAGCAGAAAACTCCAATGTACAGGTTGTAGTGGATGATGACGGCAACTACAAGGTAATTGTGAAGAAAGACATTGACCACACAGTTGAAATCCCTGATACCTGGGGGGAGGTCAAGATTGACCTTGGCGGACATACCATCACAGGTGACAAGGCAGATGATAATAATGCAGCGAAGCCCGGACTTGATTTTGTGAAGGATGGAAGTATAAATGAACATCCCGGAACAAAGCTGGAGATTGTCAACGGTACGATCAAGGGTGGAGACGGTTCTGCTAAACATCCGGATGGAGCACCCGGTATTGGAGCCAGTGGTGATACAGCAGATGCCGGACTTATCATCGGAAGCAATGCAAATGTGACCGGTGGTAACGGTGCAGATGGCACAGAAGGCAAAGATGGAGGAAACGGCGGAGCCGGTATCGACGGTAACGGCAAGATCACTCCGACGGTCAATGGAACGGTAACCGGTGGCAACGGTGGTAAAGGCGGAGATTCCGCAACCGGTATCCCTGGTAATGGCGGAAACGGTGGAACCGGAATCAGCGCAGGCGATAAGACCATCACCATCCATCCCGGCGGAACTGTCAAAGGCGGTGATGCAGGAAGCGGCGGAAGCGCAACAGGAGGTAACACGAATCCTGGTGGCAACGGCGGTAACGGCGGTACAGGAACCGAGACCACACAGCCGGGAAAGACCGATAATAATGGTGGAACAACATCCGGTGGAAATGGCGGTGACGGCGGTAAATCCGACAACGGCACCGGAGGAAACGGAGGAAACGGCGGCAGCGGCTCCACGGGAGAAAATAATAACAACGGCGGCACGAGCAGTGGCGGCAACGGTGGAAATGGCGGCGACTCTGACAAGGGTAACGGCGGATCCGGCGGTAATGGAGGAAGCTCAGGCGAAACCGGAGGCAACGGCGGTAACAACAGCGGAGGCAACGGTGGAAATGGCGGAGATTCCAACAGCGGCAATGGAGGATCCGGCGGAAATGGTGGAGACTCCAACAGCGGCACCGGAGGCAACGGTGGAAATGGCGGAGACTCCAATAACGGCACCGGAGGAAACGGCGGAAATGGCGGCGGCTCCAACAACGGCACCGGAGGAAACGGCGGAAATGGCGGTAACTCCAACAACGGCAATGGAGGAACCGGAGGCAACGGCGGAGACTCCAACAGCGGAAACAATGGAAACGGCGGCAGCTCTGGCAGTAACGGTAACAGACCCGGTGGAAATGGCGGCGGCTCCAACAATGGCAATGGAGGAAACGGCGGTAACAACGGCGGAGACAACTCTGGAAATAACTCCGGAAATAACTCCGGAGACAACGGCGGCAATAACGGCGGTGATAACTCCAATACCAATGGGAATAACAATTCCGGAAGTACAGGTAACACAGGTAATACACCAGATGCAGGTAATACAGCCGGCAATGATTCCGGAAATAATGCCCATAAAGGAAATAAAGGAAACAGTACCGGCAACAGTAATGCCGGGCAGAAGGATCCGGCAGAGGATGACAGCCTGAACGATGCTGCGGATGAAAGCAGCCTGACAGGTGATGCAGATGGCAGCGATGCAGACGGAAGTGATGCAGATGGCATACAGGAAGAGGAGAGCATCCATGCAGACAGCGACAGCGTTGAGAATGGTACGGACAGTGACAGCCATATACCGTTTGGTGAATGTGGTTTCCACTGGATCCCCATTGTATGGCTCCTTGTAATCCTGGGTTATACCGTAGTACGTGTGAAGAAGCTCCGTGATGAGTCGGAAGAAGCCTAAGGAGGAAAACAGACATGGAAAACACGAAACCGAATAAGAAATTATACATTGTAGTGGAAGTCATACTGTTTGCAGTATATATCCTGATAGGTGTCCTGCTGTTCGTCACGGAAAAGCACTGTGCTGCAGACGCATTCATCTTCTGGATCGGACTTGTGATCGCAGCAGTATGTGCAGTAGTGCTGGGAATCCATGAGAACAGAAGGATGTAAGAAGTAAAAAAGAAGAAGTAATTTTAAGAAAACCAAATGGCTGTGATGGCTGTTTGGTTTTCTTGCGCTAAAAAGACCGGAAAGGATCATCGGATATCCCGGGAACCGGTTCGTCTTGAGACAGATCCTTTGTAAGCGCTGAATAACCCACCGTCTTTCCATTCCAGCTAATTCATGCGACAATCATTCTAATCCAAGTGAGTTAAGACATTGGACAAGTTTGGTTCAAAGTGAAGTGTTGCTTGTCCAGTATACTCATAGTACACAACAAAGGAGTTGGACAAGAATGGTTCAAAGGCATCCCAAACGTTCTGACCAGGAATGGATGGAACTGATTCAAGGATGCCGCACAAGTGGTCTTACTGATAAGGCCTGGTGTGAGCGGAATCACATTCAGCGCAGCAGTCTTTATTATCATATCCGGAGATTTCGAAACATGGCTTGCGAAATCCCAGAGAATCCCGTATCTTCCTGTCAGGAACAGCATGAAGTTGTAGCAGTTGATTTTTCGGTTCCTGCGGAAAGCGAAATAACAGAACAGCCCCGCAATGAGACAGCTGCATACGCACCGGCAATCCGCGTAATCTATTCTGGATTTTCCGTGGAGATTCAAAATACGGCAGCAAGTGAAACCATTCGAAATACCATCACTGCGCTGCGGCAGTGTTGTGGTCAAGCTTTTTTGTAACACTTGTGGCTAAAAAAATAGTGCTTATCAATTTATGCTGCCGTCCTTGCTTCATA
>NZ_WQPW01000072.1:0-15165 GCF_018785465.1 Clostridium sp. MCC328 | reverse complement strand
ATTGAAAGCGCCGTATACCGAACGGTACGTACGGTGCTGTGAGAGGACGGCGGTTAGCCACCGCCTCCTACTCGATTATGGATAATTATTTCCCAAAAGAATCAATGTATTCTCTCGCAGTGATCTGATCCAGATCAAAATTTTTACATATTTGTTCCAGAATAGTATCATCGCTTAAATGGAATTCTCTTCCCATGCGAATCATTGCTAAAGAAAAAAGAAGCAGGACTCCCCCAAAGGAATCCTGCTCTGATACAATTCACACGGTTAATTATTTGATCACATGGATCCAGCCTTCCGGTGCCTCGATGTGGCCCATCTGGATGCCTGTTAATGTGTCGTAGAGCTTCTGGATCACCGGACCCATTTTCTCCATGCCGCTCGGGAAGCAGATCTCGTTGCCGTGGTCTACGATCTTGCCGACCGGGGAGATAACAGCAGCGGTACCGCAGAGACCGCACTCAGCGAAATCTTTTACTTCTGTAAACGGAACCGGACGCTCCTCTGTCTTTAAACCGAGGTAATGCTCAGCAACGTAGAGGATGGAGCGGCGTGTGATGGACGGAAGGATAGAGTCGGACTTCGGTGTTACGACTGTGCCGTCTTTTGTAACGAAGATGAAGTTTGCTCCGCCTGTCTCCTCAACATAGGTTCTTGTAGCAGCGTCGAGATACATGTTCTCATCATAGCCCTGTTTGTGAGCATCAACGATGGCATGTAAGCTCATTGCGTAGTTTAAGCCGGCTTTTACATGACCTGTTCCGTGAGGTGCTGCGCGGTCGAAGTCTGTGACACGGATTGTGATCGGCTTAGCGCCGCCCTTGAAGTACGGGCCGACCGGTGTACAGAAAGCACGGAACTGGTACTCGGATGCCGGTTTCACACCGATTACCGGGTTTGTACCGAACATATACGGACGGATGTAAAGAGTTGCGCCGGAACCGTACGGCGGAACGAAATCAGCGTTTGCCGCAACCAGCTTTGTGATCGCGTCAATGAAGCGCTCCTTCGGGAACTGCGGCATCTCAAGTCTTGCTGCGGAGTTCATCATACGCTCAGCGTTTAAGTCCGGGCGGAAGGTTACGATGTGGCCGTCTTCTGTTGTGTATGCCTTTAAGCCCTCGAAGCAGGTCTGTGCATACTGGAATACACATGCACACTCGTTTAAGGTGATCATATCATCAGTTGTAAGAGTTCCCTCATCCCAGGAACCATCTTTGAAGTTGGATACATATCTGTAATCAGTTTTGATGTAACCGAATCCGATATTGGACCAGTCGATATCTTTCTTTGCCATTGGAAATTCCTCCATTCTGCCGTCTGACCGGCATTGTATTTTTTGCCGCCGGGGTCGGACGGTAATGTCTTTTTACTGCGGTACTGTTTCGATGTAATGAACAGTTACCGTGTTTTCTATTATAAGTACTTAAGATTTATCCTGCAAGTTCTTTATGGCAAAAAGATGAAAAAAATATGGGAAAATGGGAGAAATAATGCTACAATATAACCTTAAGGAATAAAGAATATTCCGCAGATTTATTCAGCATGCCCGCAGAGGCCAGACGCCTGCTATAAGAGTGAGTGAGGGAGCTGTAACTGGCGGACATGTAGCCGGAACCTTTCGGGGCAGACAGACGGATACCGGAGATGTGCGGAAAAGAAAAAAGCTGGGGAAAGGCAGAAATAACAATGGAACAAAAGAAAAACAGACTGCACTACGCCTGGTTCATCCTTGCGGGCTGCTGCATCCTGCAGGGGGCGACTCTGGGACTCATCAACAACTGTGCCGGTGTCTTTTACTCCCCGATCTGCAAAGAGCTGGGATTTGAGCTGGGAAAACTTACGATGTACCGGATGCTCTACTGCATCAGTTCTGCTTTGGCGCTGCCATTTGTAGCGACAAGCTTTCGGAAACATGATGTGCGGATCGTGATCAGCATTGCAGCTGTCATATACGGAGGCTGCGCGACCCTCATGGGTACCTTCCATGAACTGTGGCAGTGGCATTTGACAGGCATCATTCAGGGAATTGCCTCGTCCTTCGTCTGCATGATCCCGGCGCCGATCATTCTTGGAAACTGGTTTAAGAAAAAGACCGGAATGGCGGTGGGAATCTCCGCGGCGTTCTCCGGTCTCGTCGGCATGATCGGCAGCAGCTTTCTTGGAATGGCGATCCCGGCATTCGGATGGAGGGTGAGCTATGTGGCGGTTGGAATCGTCAGTACCGCGCTGGTCCTCCCGATCTCCCTGTTCATTCTCCGCTATAAGCCGGAAGAGATGGGACTTCTGCCGTACGGGGCAGAGAATGTGGAGCAAAGGGCTGTATCAGGCACATCAGCGCCTGCATCCGCGGAAAACGGGACCCCGATAAAAGAATTGCTGCGTCAGCCGGAATTTTATATTGCCGTAGGTGCATACTGGACCAGTGTGTCATGCGCGTACCTGAATTCCTTCCTGACGCCCTGTGGGATCGCAGCCGGCCTTACGCTGCAGGCAGCGGCCATGATGACGAGCATCTCCCTTCTCGGAAATATGTCCAGCAAGCTGATCCTCGGAAAGATCAGCGACAGCCTTGGGATCATCAGGACCTTTGAAGTTTCGATTGCGCTGGCGTTTCTTGGACATGTACTGCTGTTTGTCGGTTCTCCGGAGACGGTGATGGCGGGCTCCCTGTTTTATGGTGTGACACTTCCCCTATCATCCGTCATGATGCCGCTGTTCTGCAGGATCTTCTGGAATGGTGAGACCTATAGTACAGCATATGCCTATTCCACCATGGTGGGAACGCTTCTGGGAGCGCCCTTCAACATGTGGTTTGGAACCTTTTATGATATAACGGGAGATTACAGGCTGACCATTGGAGTGAGCGCGGCGATGCTTATTATGTTGACCTTCCTCATCATTCTTGAGGGTGTTCGTCTGAAACGGGCGAAGTCCGGAAAGTCTCCTTCGCAAGCTCGATAAAGGCGTCCATCTCACCGGTGTGCCATTTGTCTTTGTGATAGAGGACCTGACGGTAGAGCTCCATGTGAAAATCCTTTACCGGCAGGATCGAGAGAATACCGGATTCCACTTCATGCCTTACGGCAAACTCCGGGAGAAATGAGATCCCGGCGTTCTGCTTCAACATATTGATAATGAATTCAGTGTTTCCAATTTCCAGGAAAGGCTTGATCTCCTTTCCGAGAGATGCCAGATATCGGTCAAGAACGAACCGGTAGCTGGCATTTTTTTCGGTCAGGAGGAACGGGTGGCTGATGACCGAGGCAAGGTCTGTGGGATCATTTTTTGCCAGCGTGTGGACGGAGGAAGAGACAAAGGAGATATTTTCCGGCGCTTCCAGAACTTTTATAAAACGCTTGTCGTCAATGGGCTGGTCGAGGAGATAGACCAGATCGATAGAGTTCTTGTTCATGCGGTCCAAAAGAACATCCGGGGAGTCCAGAACGATGCTCACGGAGACGTTCGGGTAAAGCTGATGGAATTTCTTTAAAAGATCCGGAAAGATGGATTCACAGATGGATTCAATGGTTCCGATGGTGAGGTCACCGGAGAGCTCAGTGGAGGCGGAAACCGCGTTTTTCGCGTCGGCGACGGTGCCAAGGATCGTCACGGCATAGCGGTAAAAGATCTCCCCGTGATGGGTCAGGACCGTCTTTTTTCCGAGACGGTCAAAGAGATGGATGCCGAGTTCCTCCTCTAACTGTTTGATCTGGACCGTGACGGCGGCCTGGGAATAACCTAACGCCTCGGCGGCTTTTGAAAAACTTTGCTTTTGCGCGATCTGTAGAAACGTGCGGATCTCTCGAAGTTCCATGGCGGATTCCTTTCTTCTCTATAAAAATTTATAAACGATCTGTTTAAAACGTTCAATTTTACTTTTAGTACTTCTTATGATACGCTAAGAATATAGAAATTGCAAGAAAATAGCAGGATAGAATGCGAATTTTCAGGATGTGAGACTCGGAGTCATGAATGGCAGGCGGAAAAAGTGATCCGATCGGCAGAAAAGAACGGAGAAAGGACGGATACAATGGAGAAAAGCGATATCAGATATCAGGCATATGTGAGTATTCTGGAAGAGGAACTGAAGCCGGCGATGGGATGTACGGAGCCGATCGCCATCGCTTACTGCGCGGCAGTCGCGAGAGAAGTGCTCGGCGGACTCCCGGAGAAGGTGAAGGTAGGAGCCAGCGGCAGCATGATCAAGAACGTAAAATCCGTGATCGTCCCGAATACGGATCATTTAAAGGGAATTCCGGCGGCGGCGGCGGCAGGAATCGTTGCAGGTGATCCGAAAAAGGAACTTGAGGTCATAGCGTCTGTTACAAAAGAGCAGATCACGGCGATGAAGGAATTCCTTCAGACGACCCCGGTGGAAGTGGAACATATTGATAACGGCATCACCTTTGATATCATTGTGACACTGACACGCGGAACAGATACCAGCATGGTCCGCATCGCAAATTATCACACGAATGTGGTACATATTGAAAAGAACGGAGAAGTCATCAGGGATATCCCGGTGAATGGTGAGGAGGAGGAAGGTCTTACGGATCGCTCACTGCTCGATATGGAGCATATCTGGGACTTTATCCATACAGTGGATGTGAACGATATCAGAGAGGTTCTGGAGCGCCAGAAAACTTACAATATGGCAATCGCCAGAGAGGGAATGCGTGGGCAGTATGGATCCAACATCGGCGCACTTCTTCTCGATATGAACGGAAATGATGTCCGTACACGGGCGAGAGCCATGGCGGCAGCCGGATCCGACGCACGAATGAACGGATGTGAGCTTCCAGTTATCATCAACTCCGGCAGTGGAAATCAGGGAATCACGGCTTCTGTTCCGGTCATCGTATACGCAACGGAGCTGGGAGTCGATGAAGATACCATGTACCGGGCGATGGCACTCTCAGATCTCACGACGATCCACCAGAAGACGCCCATCGGAAGACTTTCCGCCTACTGCGGTGCAGTCAGCGCGGGTGCGGGGTCCGGAGCGGGGATCGCGTATCTCTCCGGAGCGTCCTATGATGAGGTGGTCCACACCGTGATCAATGCGGTAGCCATTATCTCCGGTATGGTCTGTGACGGCGCGAAAGCGTCCTGCGCGGCAAAGATCGCTGAGGCGGTGGACGCGGGGATCATCGGCTACTATATGGCAAAGCGTGGTCAGAACTTTGATGACGGTGACGGAATCGTGACGGCCGGGATCGAGGCGACGATCCGCAACGTGGGACGTCTCGCAAAAGAGGGAATGAAGGAGACGAATGATGAGATCATCAGCATTATGATCGGGAGCTGAGGTCTGTCATCCCGTGTGAATTAAGATATGAAAGTATGGTTTCGGAGTGTTGTCCAGGTGACGGCACTCCGCTTTTGATGTATAAGGTTTTTTCTGTGAGAAATAACCTTAGTTTGATAAAGAATAACAAAGAAGTGGAAAGATATGGCAAAAAATGATACATTATATACAAGAAAAGCCGCGGGAATGTGCGGCTTTCAGAAATTCTTTTCAGCAGTGATGCGTGGGAAGAGAGATAGAAAAATGAGGGAGGGAAGAACATGAGCTATGATATCAATCTGAAACATCTGGAATACTTCATCAAGGTGGCGAGACTTGGTTCCATCAACAAGGCGGCCCAGATGCTCTATGTTTCCCAATCCCATCTTGGAAAGATCATTCATGACCTGGAGGAGACCGTTGGAGCGCCGCTCTTAAACAGGAGCCGTCAGGGTGTGACGCTGACTCCTGAGGGAAATGAGTTTTTGGAGCGGTCGGTGCGGATCTTAAAGGAAATGGAAGAAATGCACCTGCGGCCTTTAAAAGAGATGGAGAAGACAGAGCCCCTGGCGGTGTCCATGACAAAGTTCTCCCATGTAATGGAGAGCTTTATCACTATCGTGAGACGTTACCAGGATCAGCCGGAATTCACCCACCGCCTGTATGAGGGGCAGCTGGAGGATGTCATCGAGGATGTGGTCTCCGGGCGGGCCGACATCGGAATTTTCCATTTCGACAGCCAGAGACATGAGGAGATCCAGGTGATGGCGGCGGCAAAAGGTCTTACATACCGGTTCCTCTCCTATGTGGAACCGCAGATCGTGATCTCAAAGGATCATCCGCTCGTCCGGGAGAAGAAGCCGATGACGAGGGAGAATCTTGCGAATTACGGATTTATCCGCTATATGGGGCTGTATGATGATATTCTCACCAATATCCTCGGACCAAATGAGGATGGGGGAAGTACGGGAAAGAAAAAGGAGATCTATGTGACGGGGCGTGCGACGCTCATGAATCTGATCTCGCAGACGGATTTTTACAGTATCGGAATCCATGACTTTGACAAGCAGCTGTCGGATTTCCGGGCAGTTTCCGTGCCGATTCCGGGGTGCGAGGTGAAGCTGGAATTCGGGTATGTGACACTTGCGGATGTGCCGATCTCCGGGATCGGGGAAGAGTTTTTGAAGGAAGTAAGAGAGCGGCTTGAGAGGGGACAGGACGTTTAAAATAAGAAAAAAGCACGGAAAATGTGCTGACAGGAGTTTCCTGCGAAGTATGGAAAGTGCGGCAGCAGGAGTGAAAGGTCATATAGGAAAGGAGTAAACAAAAGTTATGTTTCAGGATCTGATCAATGAGGCGCTGGAAACGGGACGCCCATACATCAAAGAGGGGGAGGTTGCGACGTACATTCCGGAGCTTGGAAGAGCGGACAAGAATAAGCTCGGAATCAGCATCTTCTGCCGGGATGGAAGCCGGTTCTCCTGCGGGGACACGAAGGATCGGTTCAGCATCCAGAGTATTTCGAAGGTTATCAGCCTTGCGGTAGCCCTTGAGGTCTGCGGGTTTGACATGGTGTTTGAGAATGTGGGGATGGAACCGTCGGGGGACGCCTTCAACTCCCTGATCAAGCTTGAGGGATCTAACAGCCATCCATACAATCCGATGATCAATTCTGGAGCAATCGCAGTGGCGAGCTTTATTGAGCCGAAGGTATCGTTTGAGGAGATGCTGAAGCTGGCGAGATGTTTCTGTCAGGATGACGGGATCGTTCTGGATGAGAAAGTCTACGGTTCAGAGATGTCAACGGTGGCGAGAAACCGCGCCATCGCCTATCTTTTAGAGAGCAAGGGCGTGATCAATGGAAATGTGGAGGAAGCGCTAGATTTCTATGTGAAAATGTGCTCGCTGAGCGTCACGGCGGAAAGCCTTGCGGGATTGGGACTTCTGCTCGCGAATGACGGAGTGGATCCATCCGGAAAGCGGCTGCTGAATTCCGATACCGTGAGAGTCGTGAAGACGATCATGCTGACCTGCGGCATGTATGACGGGTCCGGGGAATTTGCGGTCCGCGTGGGGATCCCGTCGAAGAGCGGTGTCGGCGGCGGGCTGCTCTCTGTTGTTGACGGAAAGATGGGGATCGGAATCTATGGTCCGTCCCTGGACGCAAAGGGAAACAGCATTGCGGGGAGAAAGATCCTGCAGTTCCTTTCCTCACAGATGAAATTGCATATTTTTGCGAAGAAAGACTGAGCAGTTTTTTGATGAAGGGTAACAGTTCATCAGGTTACGATGAAAGTATGAAAGTGGTACGGGCCCCAGGGAAAAATGGGCGGACGGAAACTTTCTTCTTTAGAGAAAAATTAGGAAAGGGAGGTATAATGGAAGGTGCAGTTCTGGCAAAATTTCCTGGCAAAATGATTGTAAATACGGGTAACTTACAGTAAAATTTTGGGGTAACAAAAAAAGAAAAAAGAGGGGTAACAACACATGTACGATTTGTATGGGGCACTGATCGGGAATCTCAGTAATTATCTTTACACATACATCCTGATCATCTTACTTGTTGCAGGCGGAATCTACTTTACGGTCCGCACAAAGTTTGTTCAGTTCCGCTATTTAAAGGAATCTTTGCGGGTCGTTCTCGCACCGAGTGAGGATGACAAGGCGATCTCGTCCTTTCAGGCACTCATGGTTTCGACGGCATCCCGTGTGGGAACCGGAAATATCGCAGGCGTATCCACAGCAATCTGTCTCGGCGGACTCGGATCATTATTCTGGATGTGGCTCACAGCGCTTCTGGGAATGTCTACTGCTTTCGTGGAGGGAACTCTGGCTCAGATCTATAAGCGCCGTTCCGATGACGGCGGCTGCTACGGCGGTCCGTCCTACTACATCGATCAGGCAACCGGAAAACACTGGCTCGGAATCCTGTTTGCAGTGTTCATGATCCTGACCTACATGGTCGGCTTCAATCTGGTTGCATCCTTCAATATCGCAGATGCATTCCGTGTCATTCCGGCATACTCCCAGAATGAAAACCTTGCAAAATGGATCATCGGCGGCGTGCTTGCAGTGTTATTCTTCGTCTGCATCAGCGGCGGTGGAAAACAGATCGCAGGGATCACGGAAAAGATCGTTCCGTTCATGGGATTCTTCTACATTGCGGTTGCCGTGTTCGTGATCGTGACCCATATCACACTTCTTCCAGGAGTGTTCGCAGAGATCTTCCGCAACGCGTTTGATGTGAAAGCAATTTTCGGCGGATTTACGGGGTCTGCGGTCATGCTTGGTATCAAGAGAGGTCTTTTCTCTAACGAAGCCGGTGTCGGCGCTGCTGCGTGTGCGGCTGGTTCCGCGGGTGTTTCCCATCCGGTAAAGCAGGGACTTGTTCAGGTGCTTTCTGTATTCCTTGATACCTGTATGATCTGTACAGCAACTGCGATGCTGCTGCTCTGCTCCGGTGTGGAGCCGGATGCGGATATGGCCGGAATGGCCTATGTGCAGGCGGCTATGAACAGCACACTCGGCAAGTTTGGTGTTGTGTTTATTACAGTTTCCTTGTTCCTGTTTGCATTTACGACTCTGCTTGGAAACTTCTATTATGCGGAGACAGGGCTTGCGTATCTTTGCGGCATGACTCCATCTAATGGGGCAAAGTGGTGCATGAGGATTGTTGCTGCGGTGGTTGTGTGCGTCGGCGCTACGATGAAGCTTGGTATTGTCTGGGATACAGCGGATGTGCTGATGGGCTTCATGGCGCTGATCAATGTGCCGGTGATCGTTATTCTCCTGAAGCCGGTACTGCGGTGTCTTGAGGATTATACAGAGCAGAAAAAGGCCGGAAAGAATCCGGTGTTTAAGGCGGAGCATATTGGACTGAAGGAGAAGGTGGACTTCTGGAATTAGGGACGATATTTCCGGGAATGGAATTGGATATGGAAATAGGTGAAGGGCAGCCGCAAGGCTGTCCTTTTTTTTTGGGGGGGGGGGACGGGAGCGACGATTTTGGCGAGAGTACGCTGCCGGTCAGCGTTCAGCCTCAGACGCTTGGATTTTCCGGGCGGTTCCTCTAAGCTTGCGAAAGAATGCTAAGGACGGGGAAAAGTCGGCACAACTCGCCTTCGGCTCAAACAAGTGCCGCCTGTCCCCCAACGCATTCTCCCACGAGCTAAGAGGAAACCATGCCCGGAAAATAATGCGTCTGAGCCTGGAGGCAGACCGGCAGCTGGTCGTGGCTGTGCGAAGGAAAAGTTCTTATATTACATAGTCATCTCCGGGCTGACCATTCTGCACGAGGTCGGCGATGGTGATGCCGTCTAAGTATTCGTTGACGACTTTGTCGAGACCCTGCCAGAGAGGGAGAGTTTTACAGCTTCCCATTCTGGGGCAGTCGGTGCTGCCGGGCTCTAAGCAGGCTACCGGAGCCATGGAGTTTTCAGTGAGGCGAAGGATGCTGCCGACTGTGTACTGTTCCGGGGCTTTTGTGAGGCGATATCCGCCGCCTTTACCGCGGACCCCCTCTAAGAGTTTTGCCTTTACGAGGATTTTGATGATGCCCTCGAGGTATTTTTCAGAGATTTCCTGTCTCGCTGCTGTATCTTTTAATGGAATATAGCCGTCTGTCTGGTGCTCCGCAAGATCGATCAGGACGCGGAGAGCGTAGCGGCCTTTTGTTGAAACCATCATAATCTGTATCCTCCCATGCTGCTGCGTGTTGCTGAATATTTTTGATCGTAATGTAAGTTTAACATTATTCCTATTATAATACAAGGTTTAAGGGAAATAAAGACAGTGAAAAGGATAAAGGTGTTGTGATATATGATAGAAATTTTCTAACATGATATCCGGAATGAGACTTGACAAACAGATGATATCGCCATATAATCCTATTAACATATATGAAAGGTAGGTAATAACTTATGGCAAACATATATACATCCGCAGACCAGCTGATCGGAAAGACTCCGCTCTTAGAGCTTACACAGATTGAAAAATCCGAGGGACTTAACGCGAAGATCCTTGCGAAGCTGGAATATTTCAATCCGGCCGGATCGGTAAAGGACAGGATCGCGAAGGCGATGATCGATGACGCTGAGGCGAAGGGAATCTTAAAGACTGGTTCTACGATTATCGAGCCGACTTCCGGAAACACAGGAATCGGTCTTGCGTCGGTTTCGGCTGCCCGCGGTTACCGGATCATTATCGTTATGCCTGAGACCATGAGTGTGGAGAGGCGCCAGCTTATGAAAGCCTACGGCGCGGAGCTTGTGCTCACTGAGGGCGCAAAGGGAATGAAGGGCGCGATCGCAAAGGCGGAGGAGCTCGCAAAGGAGATTCCGGGAAGCTTTATTCCGGGACAGTTTGTAAACCCGGCGAATCCGGAAGTTCATGAGAGAACAACCGGGCCGGAGATCTGGGAAGATACGGACGGCAAGGTTGATATTTTTGTCGCTGGTGTCGGCACCGGCGGAACCATCACCGGAACCGGAAGATATTTAAAGAAGCAGAATCCGGACGTGAAGGTCGTTGCGGTGGAACCGGCAAGCTCCCCGGTACTGAGCCAGGGCAAGGCAGGCTCCCACAAGATCCAGGGAATCGGAGCCGGATTTGTTCCGGATGTTCTCGACACAAAGGTTTATGATGAGATCATCGCTGTGGAGAATGATGACGCGTTCGCGGCAGGAAAGTTAGTTGGAAAGAAGGAAGGAGTCCTCGTGGGAATTTCCTCCGGTGCGGCGATCTGGGCAGCGATCGAACTTGCGAAGAGACCGGAAAACGCAGGAAAGACGATCGTGGCACTGCTTCCGGATACCGGCGACAGATACCTTTCCACACCGTTATTTGCGGACTAAGGAAAGAAAAAACAGATAAAAATATATGAGAAAGACTGCGGGTCCATATCGGTTGATATGTGGATCTGCAGTTTTTTTATGCAACAGGAAATGTCGGGGAATTCCCTGTTGCATAAAAGGCATTAACGTGCTAAAGATGTGCACTCGCGCAAAGATGTAGATTGCCGCACGCGACCGCGCGAGGCGCGAGAATGTGCCAGGCACATTCTTTTTATACAATGGAAGATCCCAAATGTGCCGGGCGTATTTTTGGCGTTTTTGACAGAAGGTCGTGAAAAACTGTTTGGAGCAAAAGTAAATAAATCCTGCAAAACAATAATAATTACTATTATTGACATTTAAAACAAAGTATGTTAGAATACAACCATAAACAAGACGATACGCAACAGACAAGACGATATACAACAAAAAAGACGACCGTCAGACAGAAACGGTAAATTACAGGAACAGAAAGAATCATTTTGCAAAAAGAAGGGAAAACAATAAGAAAACAAGAATCAGAAAGGAGTTCAACACTATGAGCAGATATGCAGGAACAAAAACAGAAAAGAACCTCGAGGCAGCATTCTCCGGTGAATCCCAGGCAAGAAATAAATATACCTACTTTGCATCCGTAGCAAAGAAGGAGGGATACGAGCAGATCGCAGCTTTATTCCTAAAGACAGCTGACAACGAGAAAGAGCACGCGAAGATGTGGTTCAAGGAGTTAGATGGAATCAGCGATACCGCTGCGAATCTTGCAGCCGCTGCAGCTGGTGAAAACTACGAGTGGACCGATATGTACGAGGATTTTGCGAAGACCGCCGATGAGGAAGGTTTCCATGCTCTCGCAGCAAAATTCCGTATGGTAGGCGAGATCGAGAAGCACCATGAGGAGCGCTACCGTGCCCTTCTTAAAAATGTGGAGACAGCTTCTGTATTCGAAAAGAGTGAAGTAAAGGTATGGGAGTGCCGCAACTGTGGGCATATCGTGATCGGAACAAAGGCACCGCAGGTATGTCCGGTCTGCAGCCATCCGCAGAGCTACTTTGAAGTTCGCGAAGAAAATTATTAAGTCATAAGCTTACGTTATGGCACTGTTCTATTTCATTGCTTGCTGAATGAAAAGCATCGAAAAGAAGGGGCTGTCGCATTAGCAAATATTTTTTGCTGGGCGGCAGCCCTGCTTTATGCCCAAATGGCATCGAAATCGGTCACGTTTTCGATGCCATTCTTTATAAACGCAGTTCATTCCCAGACATCCCTTTCGGCATGCCTGATTTCAAACTGTTTTGTTTTCAACCATTAAAATCTATGCTGTCTTTAATGAAAAAAGATGACTCCCCGTTCTTCCGGTCTGAATCTTGCAATGGAGCTTATTGATATTTCGTCCCATCGCCAGAAGGATGCTCTCTGCCAGTGCATTTGCCTTTCCACGATACAGATATCTTCGAAAATTCATGTACTCTTTTACGTCAGCAAAAGAACCTTCGGCCTGAATACTGCGATTCATACGGAGCATCGTTCCATACTCACTTGTGATCCGTTCCAGATCTTCTGCACGTTTTTGACTCATCGTCTTCGAGACCATCAGCACTTTATTACGTTTTTCCATAGGTGTTTTGCAGTTGTTTCCCTTGATACATTCCGTTTTATAAGGACAGCCGGTACAGTCTGGACTTCTGTAATAAGTTTTTACACTGACATATCCGCTGGCTGTTTTACTTCTGCGTTCATTTGTAACAGTCAGTTCCCTTCCATTCCGACAGATATAGCTGTCTCTGTCTGCGTGATACTCCATGTTTTCTCTCCTGCTGATGTCTTTTTTGTATTTTCGGGTTTTCGAAATCTCATAGTTCTGCGGCTTTATATAGGCGGTCTGTCCGTTTCCCTCTGTTGTTGTTCGATTTTTGGTGTATGGTAAATGTCTTGCTTTAGATTGTCGTTTACTTCAGTCGTAATTTAATTGTAAATATTTTTTGAATGTTTCCAACAAGATATTGACTTTAATCGTAATTATGAGCATAATGTTATTGAGTTATTATAACCGAGGTGAGTGTATGGATTACATGACTGAACTCACCGCTATTGCAAAAACGCATGGCGGAATTATTGAAACGAAAATAGCAGCGCAACGCGGCATCTCCAAGGCGATGCTTTATAAGTTGTGCAAAGAAGATAAAATCCATCGTATTGTAAAAGGCCAGTACATTCTTCCCGATGATATGCAGGATGAATTATTGGCAATCAGTAACCGTTCAGAAAGAATCATTTTTTCTCACGAAACAGCTCTTTACCTTCACGGAATTTCTGACCGTACTCCATTTGAGCATACGGTTACTGCACCGTCTGGTTGTATTCCTTCTGCGGCAATTAAATTTGAATGCAAAGTGTATTATATCAAGCCTGAATTGTTTGAACTTGGCAAAACAACGCTGAGAACACCTGCTGGAAATGATGTTCCTGCATACGATCTTGAACGCACCATTTGTGATGTAATTCGCAGCCGTAACAAATTGGGAACTGAAACATTTTTAGCGGCACTTAAAATGTACGCCGCAAGCCCGAAGAAAAACCTAAACCAACTGAATACATATGCAAAACAGATGCGTGTTGAAAAAGTGTTGCGTCAATATTTGGAGGTGCTTCTGTGAGTAAAGCAATGAGTTTGAAGGCGAAAATTCGCAATATCGCAAAACAGAAGAATATCCCTGCACAGGTCATTCTGCAGAACTATATGTTTGAGCGTCTGCTTGTCCGCCTTTCCGCTTCCGAATACAAAGAGAAGTTTGTATTAAAGGGCGGTATGTTGGTAGCCGCCATTGTCGGACTCGACAACCGCGCAACCATGGATATGGACACCACTCTTAAAAATCTGCCCCTTACACCGGAAGCAATTCGCAGTGCGTTGGAAGATGTTTGTGACATCGCATTCGATGACGGCGTTGTATTCGAGATTGGCACAATTTCGCCCATCCGTGAAGATGATATTTACGGCGGATACCGTGTCATGCTGAACGCCAAGTTTGATACTCTGCTGACTCCACTTAGCATTGATGTGTCCACCGATGATGCTATTACACCCCATGCGGTGCAGTACAACTTCTCTGAAATTTTCGATGATGAGAAATCTTATGAGCTGTGGGCATACAACATTGAAACCGTCATGGCTGAAAAGGTTGAAACTATTTTACGCCGTGGCGTGTTCAATACTCGTCCCAGAGATTTTTACGATACCTATATACTGACCACAACGCAGAAATTCGATAATGCGGTATTTGCTGATGCGTTAAGTGCAACTGCCAAGCATCGTGGCACTACAGAACAGATTGCAGATGTTCCTTCTATTCTTTACAACATCGAAGAAAGCCCGGAACTCAAAACAATGTGGGACAAGTATCGCAAGCAGTTTTCTTATGCGAAAGATATTACTTACGAACAAATTATGGATTCCATAAAGACTTTGCTCAAACCTGAATTATTCACGGAGCAATTTCTAACCTAAACCTTGCACCATGAATTGAAAAAATGATCCATGCAGCCATAACTTCTCTCAATTTGTCAGAAAAAAGGGCATAAAATCCCTATGACGAGTTTTTGAGCAATTATCAGGCTGTCAAGGTTCGTTGACAGTTGCTATTCCAGCTGTACATCCAGCTTACCTATTGCAGAAAGGGTGTCATAAAACTCTTCTTTATATGGACAACTGCTGCACAGCTTGAATGTGATATATCTTGCTGAACGGACTACTTTTGCAGCAATCTTCAGCAGTTTTAAACGAACGGTATCAATGCGTTGTTTCTGCATTTCTGCTGATAATACCAATCGTCTAAACCAATTAAATATGTTGTAGGCAAGAGCATGTACCTGGACTCTGTTTGCATTTACGATTCTGTTGTGACTGCTCACCGCAGAAAAATCAAAACCAGATTTGCTTTCTTTGATGAAGTTTTCCATCAGACCTCTTTTGCAGTAAAATTTGATAAGGTATTCTGGTGAGGAATCCATGTTTGTGACGATAAAGGTATACATGTAAACCATTTG
>NZ_WQPW01000071.1:0-503 GCF_018785465.1 Clostridium sp. MCC328 | reverse complement strand
GGTGGTTCTGCTCTGCTGCTCGTTCGTACCAGCAAATTGCCTTTTTCATATCCTGTTCCACGCCTTCGCCGTGGTCGTAAAGCCAGCCGAGATCATGCATGGCATCAGCATTTCCGCCCTCGGCGGCAGCAGTATACCAACGGATCGCTTCCGTCATATTTTGTTCCACGCCTTCGCCATTGCTGTAATTCCAGCCAAGGCAGTACATGCAGTAATCACTTCCTGCCTCAGCTCCCCGCCGGTACCAGTAAAGCGCCCTTTCTTCGTTCTGTTCCACGCCTTCGCCGTACTCGTAGCAGTATGCCAGATTATCCATGGATTGCAAATGGCCACACTGTGCGCCCTGCTCATACCATTTTACGGCTTCCTGCCAATTCTGCTCCACGCCATGTCCCATTTTATAGCACCGGCCAAGATTGCACATGGCACTGCCGTTGCCGCCTTCGGCACTGCGGCGATACCAGTAAAGCGCCCTTTCTTCGTTCTGTTCCACGCCTTCGCCG
>NZ_WQPW01000070.1:0-28336 GCF_018785465.1 Clostridium sp. MCC328 | reverse complement strand
TCCCCCTGTATGAGGCAGGTTACCCACGCGTTACTCACCCGTCCGCCACTCGGTAAATAAGAATCCATCCGAAAACTTCATCTCATTTGCCTCGTTCGACTTGCATGTGTTAGGCACGCCGCCAGCGTTCATCCTGAGCCAGGATCAAACTCTCATGTTAAAGTGTTTGCATCCGAGTTCAAAATTTAGCTTGGCTAATTTTTAAACCGTTCTACTGTTTTGTTAGGTTTTGTTCTGAATGTTCTCATTCATGGTCTAAACCAAAGACCATTTTTATAAGAATTTTCAGGGTTTTACATACTGTTCAGTTTTCAAGGAACTGTTTCGTTGCCGTTTCTTGCTCTCAGCGGCAACTCGTTTATTCTATCATACCGTTTTCGGTTTGTCAAGAACTTTTTAAAACTTTTTTTGAGAGATTAAGAAGTTTTCTTAATGACTCTTAATAAGTTTTGCCCTGTTGCTCAAGGCGAATATTATAATATCAAATCCCCGGACAAAAGTCAACTGTTTTTTACATATTTTTTCATTTCTTTTTACATGTTTTGCGATATCATTACAAGTTCAGTTCTAAAACGCTATATATTGTATATTGTATATTGTATATTCAATTAATGCAATATGATGTTTCATCATGTCCCGCAAGAGAAAAAAGCAGGAGCAGCCAAAAGCTGCTCCTGCCAGATTCCATATGGATTTCTACTATAATATTATGAATTACTTCCGTCAAGCGTAAACCAGAACTCTACACCATTCTCCCAGTTCTTCACGCCATACTGCTGGTTGTGGGCATCCATGATCGCTTTTACAATAGAAAGACCAATTCCGGTTCCGCCGTAGGCACGGGTTCTCGCCTTATCTACCTTATAGAACTTCGTCCAGAGATTCGGGATCGCATCCTCAGGGATCGGGGTTCCTGTATTAAAGACAGATACACGGACGATGTTGTTTTCCGGAAGCATTTTGATAATGATCTTTTTCTCTCCATCGATATGATGGATTGCATTGCTCAGGTAGTTTGTGACTACCTGCTCGATTTTAAACTCATCGGCCCATACATAGACCGGTGTCTGATCGTCAAACTCCACCTGGATTCCGTTCTGATCGATCAGGATCTTCGACGCATTCACAACGCCGCGAACCAGTTCCGTCAAATTGAAACGGTCCATCACCGGCTTATCGTTTCCGCTCTCCAGAGAAGACAATGTCAGAAGCTGCTTAACCATCTTGTTCATCTTGTTGGCCTCATCAACAATAACATCACAATAATAGTCGCGGCTTTCCTTCTCCTCGCCCATTCCTTCCTGAAGACCTTCCGCGTATCCCTGGATCAGGGCAATCGGTGTCTTTAACTCGTGGGAGACATTTGCGATAAAGTCTTTACGCATCTCATCGATCTTTGTCTTCTCTTCGATGTCCTTCGTGAGCTGGTTATTTGCCGACTTAAGCGCCGAGATCGTTTCCTCCAGACGCTCCGACAATGTGTTCATACTATTTCCAAGAACCTGAATCTCTTCCATATCATGTTTTCCAGACTCATACTTCGCATTAAAATCGAGATCTGACATACGCTCCGAGAGATTCGACAACTTATAGATCGGCATCGTGATCTGTTTTGCCACCAGATATACGACCAGAGCACCGATCAATACGGCGATCATTCCCACATAGAGTAGAAACTGATTCGCAAGACGAACACTCTCGCCAATACTTGACAGTGGTGCGCTCATGATAAAGGCAGTGCTATTATCGGAGAAGAATCCCCAGCTCTCCAAGTACATGCTCTCCCGCTGGGGATCGTATGTCTTCTGGATCTTATACTGGTCGTTTTCCTCCAGAATCGTGTACTTGGCCTTTGCCCAGCCGAAAATATAACGGTCAATGCGGTCCTTTAAAAACTTCGTATCACGGGATGTTGAATAGACCGTCGCATCCTCCGTGCTGTTGTCAATGATCAGGACAGAAACATTGGCGCTGTCGCTGAAATTCCGGATCAGGCGCTGCAAATTTCCTTCCGTGATATTTCCGTCAGCATCCTTTTCTCTTCTCATGGCGTCTTCGATGGAAATCCCGTTTTCCTTGTTCTCCTCGATCCGGGAGTCGATGGCCTCGTAGGCACCATTTAACGCCTGTACCTTCTTTGTTACATAGAAATCTTCCAGATACCACTTATTGACGCCCCAGATCACTGCCAGGATCACAGCGATCAGACCAATAAACGTGACCGTCAGTCTGGATCGTATCGATTTCATCATCCATCCACCTCGAGTTTATATCCCATGCCCCAAATAGTCTTGATATTATCGCCTTTCGGACCAAGTTTACTTCTCAGCTTCTTTACGTGGGTGTCGATGGTTCTCGCATCTCCGAAATAGTCGTAATTCCAGACATTATTCAGAATCTTTTCTCTTGAGAGGGCGATTCCTTTATTTTCCATAAAATAGGTAAGGAGTTCAAATTCCTTGTTGCTGAGATCCACCGGCTTTCCATCCACAGTCACCTCGTGGGCATCCTTATCCACGCGGATTCCATCTGCCTCCAGAATCTCACCCGTTGATGTACTGCTGCCACGACGCAGGATCGCCTCAATTCTCGCCACAAGGATCTTCGGACTGAACGGTTTTGTGATATACTCGTCAACGCCGAGTTCGAATCCAAGAAGCTCATCCCGCTCCTCGCTTCTCGCCGTCAGCATGATGATCGGAACCTGAGAGTAGCGTCGGATCGTCTTGCATGTCTCCCAACCGTCCATCTTCGGCATCATGACATCCAGAATCACGAGACTGATATCCTTTTCCTTAAAGAAGATATCAATAGCCTGCTCGCCGTCTCCCGCCTCTAGAACACGGTATCCTTTGATGGTTAAAAAGTCTTTGACGAGCTTTCTCATTCTCTCCTCGTCGTCAACCATAAGTATCTTTACTGCATCCATTGTCTGTACCTCCATATATTTTACCTGATGCACTCCGATAAGAACAGAAGCGTATTCCAACACACTTGAGATATTAACCAGTCGATTCGGTGCTACCGGCATCATACATGTGTGCATAAAAATCCCACTTATCATCAGCTATATTTTAGCAGATAATAAGTGGGATTTCTATAAGTTCACGAACATTTCACAAAGGCAGTTTCATGAAGGCGGGAGAACTGTATTATTCTCCTTTTGAAGCCGTCACTCTGTCTCTAGGATTGAGTGCTACTCTGAAGATTATATAATCTTTTCCGTCTTTGTCTTTCCATGTTGTCACAAATATAGATGTTCCATCTGTTCCCTTATTTTTCTGATAATCAATTACACAATTGGAATAATTTCCTATGTAATAGCCATTAATCGTTTTACCGATTATTTCATGTTCTATAACTTCATCAAGTTTTCCTGTAAAACCATTATACGAAAATCTCTGTTTATTGAATTCCTGAAAATTTCTTCCCCCTGTATATATAACAGCAGTAATAGGCTGACTCGATTTTACATTTGTATTCACCTGTTCATTGATGTATTGTAACAGCGATGGAATCAGCTTTTCATCATCTGCTTGGAATACCGCTCCGCTTTCAAAGTTTTTCTTAGCTCTCTCCATATTTTTTTCATTACTCGTTTTTATTTCTTCTATTCGTTTAGATTCCTTATTTTCCCTTTTCTGCACCTTTTCCTCTATAGATCTATCACCTTCTGGTATATCTTTATAATAGTAAGCTGACGACGTATCCTTATTTTTATAATATTTTTTTGTTGCATCCACTGCATACCATTTCCCATCTAATTTAACAATATTGAATGCATGCTCAATTTCAAATACATATTTTACATCAAGTCCACAAGCTTTTCCTAATGACATAAACGCATTTGCGAAACCTCCACAGACACATCGTCTATCTATAAACGCACCATAAGATGACTGATTATACGGTTCTTGCGCATCATATATCACATTGTCAACAAGCCAATCGTAAATCTTTCGTGCCTTTTGATCCTCCGTCATTGAATTATTAATATTTTTACTTTTCCATTCTGAAATAAAAGCATTTACGCGCTCCTTTTGCTTAGCTCCCAACCAATAATTGTCAGTTCCGGTTTCATAATATCTTTTGTATTCCAAAATATGTTCAGCTGTAACAGAGTTCGCTTTCGGATACATAATACTTCCAATCGCCATGTTACTATAACCTAAATTATCCAGACTAAATTCTATTCCGTTATATGTTTTAGGTTCCAGTGTCCCTGTCCCATCCACAGTATAAGTCGTATCCCCGGAATTTACATTCATCGTAACAACTTTTCCATCCTGTGTTCGTGCACCATTGGCATCCACCGTCTTCTTATCTGGTGTCTCCGTAGACACATACAGCCAGCCACTCTGGTCAAAGCAGTAATTCTCCGCAATTCCATCCCCGTCTCCATCGATCCAGCGCCATCCATTTGTTGTGTAGGTGCCATTGTCCTCGTCATACCACCATTTACCGGCATTTGCTCCAGTTCCCTGTTTCCACTGTCCGGCATATGAGGAAAATGCCAGTCCCAGGCTCAGCAGTGTGGTCACTGCTGTTATTTTCAATACCTTTTTCATATTTCTCTCCCTTTGTTTCCAATATAGCAAATGGAAGCGTCCGCGCAGTTTTTCTGCACAGCGCTTCCATTATTCAGCGTCTCTTTATTATCTTTATTCTTCGTCCCTCTTCTCAACGATCGCGATATCGAGATCCTCAAGCTGCTTCGGATCTACCGGTGCCGGAGCTTCCATCATAAGACAGGACGCGTCTTTTACCTTCGGGAAGGCAATTACGTCACGGATGCTGTCTGCACCTACCATAAGCATAACGACACGGTCGAGGCCGTATGCGAGACCAGCGTGCGGCGGTACTCCGTACTTGAATGCGTCAAGCAGGAAGCCGAACTGCTCTCTTGCTCTCTCTTTTGTGAAGCCAAGAACTTCGAACATCTTCTCCTGGATATCATCCTGATGGATACGGACGGATCCGCCGCCGAGCTCCGTACCGTTTAATACGATATCGTAGGCTTTCGCGCGGACTGCGCCCGGATCAGTGTCGATAAGTGGGAGATCTTCCTCCATCGGCATTGTGAATGGGTGATGCATAGCGACGTAACGTCCCTCCTCCTCGGAGTACTCTAAGAGCGGGAACTCTGTTACCCAGAGGAACTTGAAATCGTCTTTCTTTAAGAGGTCTAACTGTCTTGCGATCTCAAGACGGAGATTTCCTAATACATCGAATACGACTTTATCTTTGTCTGCCGCGAAGAACAGAAGGTCGCCCGGCTTACCGTCCATCGCTTTTACAAGAGCATCCAGTTCTTCCTGCTTCATGAACTTTCCGAAGGAGCACTTATAGGAACCGTCCTCATGGATTGCAAGGTATGCAAGCCCCTTTGCACCGAATCCCTTTGCGTACTCAACGAGAGCGTCGATCTTCTTTCTCGGCATACCGGCCTGTCCGTCTGCGTTGATACCACGGACAGATCCGCCGTTCTCAAGAGCGCTCTTGAATACAACGAACTCGCAGTCTTTTACAACATCAGATACGTTCTTTAATTCCATGCCAAAACGCATATCCGGCTTATCGGAACCGAAACGGTCCATAGCCTCGCGCCATGTCATACGGAGGATCGGAGTCTGAACGTCAAAATTGCAGATCTCCTTGAAAAGTTTCTTTAAGAGTCTCTCGTTGACCTCGAGAACATCCTCAACATCCACGAAGGATAACTCCATATCGATCTGTGTGAACTCCGGCTGACGGTCCGCACGGAGGTCCTCGTCACGGTAGCATCTTGCGAGCTGGAAGTAACGGTCCATACCGGAACACATCAGCAGCTGTTTTAATAACTGCGGAGACTGCGGAAGAGCATAGAACTCGCCCGGATGCACACGGCTCGGTACAAGGTAGTCTCTTGCGCCTTCCGGTGTACTCTTGATCAGAGTCGGGGTCTCGATCTCGAGGAAACCTTCGTCCGCTAAGAACTGGCGGACCATCGTAGCCACACGGCTTCTTATCATGATGTTTCTCTGGAGATCCGGACGACGGAGGTCAAGATAACGGTATTTTAATCGAAGGTCTTCCTTCGTCTTGCTGTTCTCCTCGATCGGGAACGGCGGTACCTCGGACTCGGAGAGAATTCTTAAGGACTTCGCTCTCATCTCGATAGTACCTGTCTTTAAATTCGGGTTTGCCGCGCCGGAACGTTTTTCGATGGTTCCGACAACCGCTACTGTAAACTCACTTCTTAATTTTTCAGCTTTTGCGAAGCTCTCAGCGCCGCAGTCGCTCTCCTCAAAGATGATCTGGATGATTCCGGAACGGTCACGAAGGTCGGTGAAGATAATACCGCCTTTGTTTCTGCTCTTCTGGACCCATCCCATAAGTGTCATTTCCTGGCCTACGTTTGCCTCTGTGACTTCAGCACAGCGGCAGGAACGCTTTAAGCCTGCCATTGATTCTGCCATGATTTTCCTCCTGATACAGCTGGAATATTTAAAAACATACCCGCTGAATGTTATTGTAATTTCAAGTCGAACATCCGTGAGATTACTCACCACTTAAAAGAGGTGGGAGTCTTCTCGACTGAGATAAAGCTGTCCTTTTCCCGGTCTTAGTGCTTTAAGTCCTCTTTATAGAATTCCTTAAACTCACTGTAGCCTTCTTTTCCGAGCTGTTCCTTCTGGAACTTCTTATTTTTGTTCATCTGGGCTACAAGGACGATCTTTCCCTCCTTGCGGGCAGTCATCGCCTCTTTCATAATGGAAGCAAGCTTCTCAGAGCTCATTCCCTTTTCGAAGAGCCACGCTTCCTTCTCATTTCCGCCCGGAACTGTAAATCCGTTGTCTAAAAGGATCGTAACGATTCTCTCAAAGCCGATGGAGAAACCACAGGCCGGTGTATCCATTCCTGTGAACTTTCCGATCATCTTGTCATATCTTCCGCCGCCCGCTACGGAGCCGCCGAAGCCTTCCATTGATACTTCAAAGATGGTTCCGGTGTAGTATCCCATTCCACGGACTAAGGTCGGGTCGAACGCAAGTTTGAAGCTTCCGTCAGAAACATCGCCGACTGTCTCCATGATCTGCGCAAGATTTTCAGCGGCGCCGTCCTCCAATACACCCGCAAGGATCTCTCCCATACGGCGGACACCTGCGGCATCGTTTGTTGCCTGCCCCATAAGCTCTAAGTATTTATCGGCCGTCTCCTCGGAGTAGCCGTTTTCCATGAGCTCCGCCTTTACGCCATCCGTACCGATCTTGTCCATTTTATCGACGGTGATGAATACCTTATCGATATCTTCCTCCGGGAATCCGCTGTATACGGCCATCGCACGGAGAAGCTTTCTGTCGTTGACGCGTACCTCGAAGCTGTTGTCCGGGCAGATCTTCTTTAACGCGGTCGTTGTCGCGAGGATCAGCTCGATCTCGGCCTGATTCGTTGCGTCACCGAGAATATCGATATCACACTGGACGAACTGTCTGAAACGTCCCTTCTGCGGACGGTCCGCGCGCCATACGCTGCCTACCTGAAGTGCCTTAAACGGAGACGGAAGGTTTGCGGAGTTGTTGGAGTAATATCTGGATAACGGAAGTGTCAGATCATAGCGGAGTCCGCCGTCTGCCAGATCGTTCTCCGTCTCTGCTGCCTCGATATTTAATTTCTCACCGCGCTTTAAGATCTTGAAGATCAGCTTCTCATTGTCGCCGCCCTGTTTGCTAAGGAGGTTCTCAATGTGCTCCACGCACGGAGTCTCGATCGCGGAAAATCCGAAGCCGCGGTAAGTCTCTTTGATCTGGTTCAGCACATAATCCCGGATCTGCATCTCTGCCGGGAGAATATCTTTCATGCCGGTGACCGGCTTTTTCTTTAATGCCATAAAGCTACCTCTGTTTCTCTCTTTATCGCGCAATTTCACGCCTACGTTCACCATAATACGCTGATTGCCTTAGGTTTTCAAGGGTTTTTTCTTTCCTTAATAAAAGTATTATATTTTTCGGACATGGATAAGTCAACTTATTTTGTGAGTCTTTCCCATCCCTCAGCGAAAAGATCGTTACTGTACACGGGTAGGAATTTTCTGAACTGAAAATTCCGTACAGTACAGTGGTGGTAGTGGATTTTGCCGATTTGGAATGCGAAGCATCGGCAAAATCAGTTACTGTTTGCGCAAGGCGTGAACAGTAACAAAAGAGCGGCGGGATCAGCCACCTGCATAGAAAAAGGACCTCCGCCAGGGAACGGAAGTCCTTTTTCCTTATATTATACGTTTTCCTACAGTCCGGTCCAGCCGATGCTCTGTAAGACCGTTAAGGATACGAATGAGAGGATCACCTGACATCCGAGGAGCGGCATGAGCCACTTTGCGTATTTTGTCCAGTCTGTCTTTGCGATCGCGAGGGAACCCATCAGAGTACCTGCTGTCGGGAAGAGGCAGTTGGAGAAGCCGTCACCGAACTGGAATGCCTGTACAGCAACCTGTCTTGTGATGCCTGCAAGATCAGCAACCGGAACCATAAGCGGCATAACTGCTACAGCCTGTCCGGAACCGGACGGAATGAAAAGGTTGATAATCAGGTTTGCGACGAACATGAAGTTCGCTCCGAGGATGGAACCCATTCCGGACATCGGGATGGACAGCCAGTAAACGATCGTATTTAAGATGTTTCCGCTTGCAAGGATCACAGAAATACCATTTGCGAAGCCGACAATGAACGCGGCGTTTACCATCTTGGAACAGCCACCGATAAATACCTTCGTTGTTCCGTTGATACCCATACCATTGAGAAGGCCAACAACAACCGCAAGTGTAAAGAATGTAGCTGCGATCTGATCATAGCTCCATTTATATTTTACAGAGCCAACCAGGATTGCCGCAACCGCTACGACAAGACCGATCAGGCTGATCAGGTGCTTCGTTGTTAAATGTGCTTCGATCGCCTTCGCTCCATCTTTTCCTGCGCCCATGCTGTCAGATGCACTCATGCCAGCTTCATAGTTTAAGCTCTTCTTCGGATCCGCCTTGATGGTTTTCATGTAACGGATCGTAAAGAAATAGCAGAGCGCGAAGTTGATGATGTTTAATACGACGCGGACACCGAAACCGGAGAAGATCGGGAGCTCCGCGATCGGCTGTGCAATACCGATACTGGAGGCGTTCGCCCAGCCTACGTTAAATCCGGAGTAAGCGCCCATGTATACAAGCAGGAAGCCTGTGAAGGAATCATATCCTAAGTTTGTTGCAAGGATGATTCCGATCGGGATCAGGGCAACGACCGGGTTTGCGAAAACGCCTGCTGCGCCGCCGATGGACATAAATGCCATTACTAAGAATACAAGTACGTTTACATTTAAGTTCTGCTTGGAAGCAAGTTTTCCGAACGCAGCGTGGATCGCTCCTGTCTTTTCAAGGATCTCAACGGCACCGCCGACAAACATGACCATGACCATTAACTTTGCGGCTTTGTAGAATCCCTGTACGACTGCCATGATGGTTGCCCACGGACCGACCGGGGAAGCTTCTACGGTGTGATAGGTACCTGCGATAACCTTGTTTAAGTTGCCCACTTTCTCTGTATCGAATTCACCTGCCGGAACGATCTAGGTCAGGATGGCGCAGACGATCATGAGCATGAATAACAGTGCACATGTACTTGGAATCTGCAGCTTTTTCTTGTTGTTTTCCATAAGTATTCTCCTTTATCTTAAGAAATCTCTCGCATACTGGATGATGACGGATGCGCCTGTGCGGATGCACTTCTCATCAAATACGTTTTTAGAGTTATGAAGACCGTGTCTGGAATTCGGATCCTCGTTATTTCCGGATCCTAAGCGGAACTGTGCGCCCGGTCCGAACTTCGGGAAGAGAACAGAAAAGTCCTCGGAACCCATTGACGGATTCTTCACGTAGGAAACATGGTCAGCACCAATGGTCTTTGCAGCGGCCTCAGCAACTGCCTCGATGATGGAATCGTCATTTACGAGCGGCGGAACTCCGATTTCCCATTCAATCTCCGCAGTTCCTCTCATGGACTTGGCGCAGCCTTTTACGACGCGGTCGATGGCAGCCATCATTTTTTTGCGGCAGTCCGGATCAAGGCTTCTCAGTGTTCCATGCATCTCCACATAATCCGGGATGATATTGTTTACGGTTCCGCCGTGGATGCTGCCGATGGTAAGAACGCCCGGATATACCGGATAGTTTTCACGGGAGATCACGGTCTGAAGCTGTGTGATCACATAACCGGAGATTACGACCGGATCGATGCAGTTTTCCGGATGAGCGCCATGTCCGCCCTTTCCTTTGATCCTGATATTAAAGAAATCGTTGGACGCGTTTGCCGGCCCCTTCTTTAATCCGATGCTTCCGGCATCGATCTCCGGCGATACGTGGAGACCGATAAATGCGTCCGGTTTCGCAACCTGCGTGAAATTGCAGTCGACAAGCTCTCCGGCTCCCATATGCTCTTCTGCCGGCTGGAAGATCAGCATGACCGTTCCGGCAAGCTCCTCACGGATCTCTGATAATACCTTCGCGCAGTAGAGAAGCACGGTTGTGTGGATATCATGTCCGCAGGAATGGCAGGCACCATCATTCTCGGAGGCGAACGGAAGTCCTGTGAGTTCCTTCATCGGAAGTGCGTCGATATCCTCGCGGATCGCAACGGTTTTTCCCGGTTTTCCGCCGCGGATAACGGCAACAACGCCGGTCTTCATCCCGATCTCAGCGATCTCCACACCGTATTCCGTCAGTTTTTCGCGGATGAACTCCGTTGTCTTATATTCCTTGTTGCTGAGTTCCGGATGTCTATGAATATGCCTGCGAATGGCAATCATTTCATCTTCATACTTTGCTGTGAGACTCATTGTATCCATATTGAAGTACCCCTTTCCAATTTGTTTATAAAATTTTAATATTTTCATTATAATATATTCCTCTTTGAAACTCAACCACTTTAACATGATAATACTATAAAAAATAGATATGCCTGCCATAATCAATTTTTTCTTTCGAGGCAGAAAGGATCCGGTATAGGATTCCCCGGATCAGGGAATCCTTCCGGAAAGCAGCGTCGTTACTGTACACGCATGCGTGTACAGTAACGTGATTTTGCCGATGCTTCGCATTCCAAATCGGCAAAATCTGCTACCAGAAGTGTATCGTACGGAATTTTCAGTTCAGAAAATTCCTACCCGTGTACAGTAACGCAGCGTCCTAAAACAACCGCAACAAAACGATTGCAATTTATGCCAAAAAATTTTATAATGGTTGGTATATTTCAGGAGTGTCTGCTTTTGTCGAAAATGCCGTGAAAACGATGGATTTCTGTGGCAGGCATGACCGGATGGTACGCTAAAAGTGAAGGTGGGAGATATTATGGAAGAAAACAAACTGAAAACGATCGAAGGCGATCTGGAAGCGCCTGCTGATTTCACAAGTCCTGATGTTCTTTACCGGGATCTTGTTGCCAGCATCAGAAAGTACCATCCGTCCGATGATCTGAGCATGATCGAGAAGGCATATCAGCTTGCGGATAATGCCCATAAAGACCAGAAGCGAAAATCCGGGGAACCGTATATTATCCATCCGCTCTGTGTGGCGATCATCCTCGCGGATCTCGAGATGGATAAAGAGACGATTGCAGCCGGACTTCTCCATGACGTGGTGGAAGATACCGTGTATACAGAGGAACAGCTCGCCGAGTTGTTCGGAAAAGAGGTCGCCCTCTTAGTCGACGGCGTTACAAAACTGACCCAGTTATCCTGGTCGGCAGATAAGGTGGAAATGCAGGCGGAGAACTTAAGAAAAATGTTCCTCGCAATGGCAAAAGATATCCGTGTCATTATCATCAAGCTTGCGGACCGTCTCCACAATATGCGGACGCTTCAGTACATGCGGCCCGAAAAACAGAAGGAGAAGGCGAGGGAGACCATCGAGATCTACTCCCCTCTTGCTGACAGGCTCGGTATTTCCAAGATCAAGATCGAACTGGACGATCTCGCCTTAAGATATCTGGAACCTAATGTATACAAAGAACTGGAAGAAAAGATCGCCCTGACAAGCGAAGCACGCCAGAAATTCATCGATGACATTATCGCTGAGATCAAGACCCACATGGAAAACGCGGAGATCATGTGCGAGGTCAACGGACGCGTCAAGCACTTCTTCAGCATTTATAAGAAGATGTTAAACCAGCACAAGACGCTGGATCAGATCTACGATATCTTTGCAGTCCGCATCATCGTGGATTCCGTAAAAGATTGTTACGCGGCACTGGGTGTCATCCATGAAATGTACAAACCGATCCCCGGCCGTTTTAAAGATTATATCGCGATGCCGAAGCCGAATATGTATCAGTCTTTACATACGACACTGATCGGCACGAACGGTCAGCCGTTCGAGATCCAGATCCGTACCTTCGAGATGCACCGCACAGCGGAATATGGTATCGCCGCCCATTGGAAATATAAAGAGAGCGGCAGCGGACAGGTTGCTGCCGGTGATGAGGCGAAGAAGTTAAGCTGGCTGCGCCAGATCCTTGAGTGGCAGCAGGATATGTCCGACAACAAGGAATTCTTAAATGCCATCAAGAGCGACCTCGATATGTTCTCCGACAGCGTGTACTGTTTTACACCGACCGGAGACGTAAAGGCACTGCCAAGCGGCTCCACACCGATCGACTTCGCTTACTCGATCCACACGGCTGTCGGAAACAAGATGGTGGGCGCGAGAGTCAACGGAAAGCTCGTAAATATTGACTATGTGATCCAGAACGGTGACCGGATCGAGATCATGACATCCCAGAATTCCAAGGGACCAAGCCGTGACTGGTTAAATATCATCAAGAGCAGCCAGGCGAGAAACAAGATCAACGCCTGGTTCAAGCAGGAGCGGAAGGCCGACAATATCTTAAAAGGCCGCGAAATGATCGACCGCTACTGTAAGGCAAAGGGGATCAACTTCTCCGATATCAATAAGCCGGAGTTTGTGGATAAAGTATTAAAGCGCTACGCCTTTCAGGACTGGGATTCCGTTCTGGCATCCGTCGGACACGGCGGATTAAAAGAGGGGCAGGTCATCAACAAGATGATCGAGGAGCGCACAAAGAAGCTGAAACGCGAAGTGACCGATGCGACGATCCTTGATGCCATCGGTGACAACAACAAACCTGCTGTGGTTCCGATCAAGGGCAGCAAATCAAAGAGCGGCATTACCGTAAAGGGAATCCATGATCTTGCGGTTCGTTTCTCCAAGTGCTGCAGCCCGGTTCCGGGCGACGAGATCGTTGGTTTCGTGACGAGAGGCCGCGGAATTACGATCCACAGAACGGACTGTATCAACGTCTTAAATCTCCCGGAGATCGAGAGAAGCCGCCTGATCGACGCAGAGTGGCAGGGCGTTGAGGAGGACAACAGTGCCGCAACCTACTCCACAGAGATCTCGATCTTCGCGAACAACCGGATCGGAATGTTCGTGGATATCTCCAAGATCTTTACAGAGCGCGAGATCGACATCAAGACGATGAACTCCCGCGTGAACAAGCAGGGCAAAGCGACGATCACCATGAGCTTCGATATCCATGGAATCGAAGAATTAAACAACCTGATGGCAAAGCTGCGCCAGATCGACGGCGTGCTGGATATTGAGAGAACCACGGGCTGATTAAAATTTAGATAACTCTGCATTCAGGTATGTGAAAGTGCGCCGTGAGTGCGGTGATAAAGGTCTGCCGGAGGTACTACGGACGGCAGGCCTTTTTATACACGAATGTTTGAGAACCACAGCAGAAAACTGTACCGGCATAAAGGCGAAGCACTTCTCTTTATGCTGTTGAAAATGGAGGAAAGTAAACTATGAGCGAGATCCGCATCAAGACTCTGGTAGTTGGCATGGTTGGAACCAACTGCTATCTGGTCTATGATCATGAGACAAAACGAGCTGCCGTTATCGATCCGGGCGATGGCGCCGGTCAGATCGCCAATATGGCGGTATCCTTGGGGTTAAAGCCGGAAGCGATCCTTCTGACCCACGGTCACTTCGACCATATCATGGCGGCAAAGGAACTGAAGGAGACCTGGAATGTACCGATCTACGCATGCGAAAAGGAGATCGATGTCCTGACGGATGGTCAAAAGAGTCTCGTGGCAGGCTATTTCAGAGAACCGTATACGATCACACCGGATGTCACCGTGAAGGAGGGTGACGAGCTTTCCATCGCCGGATTTACATGGAAAGTATTTGAAACACCAGGACACACCATCGGTTCCTGCTGTTACTATATCGAAAAAGAATCTGTTCTCTTCTCCGGGGATACCCTGTTTGCAGGCTCCTACGGCCGCACAGATTTCCCGACGGGAAGCGGACGCCAGATCGCCGAGTCTGTAAGACGTCTGCTCTCCACACTGCCGGACGACACCATGGTCTATCCGGGGCATATGGACACGACTACCATCGGTTTTGAAAAGAAGTATAATCCTCTTTCGGGGGCAATGAGATGATTGGAATTTTATTGAACGATACTGCTTATGAGCAGGATATCCGGGAGCTTTTGATGGCGTTTTATCCAGGTGAGACTTTTGTCCATGAGAAACAGGACAACGTGGATTTTTATGTGGAGGGAACCTGCACACAGAACGCTGGTGAGACGAAATTTGGCTTGAAGATCACGGATCCGGCGGGGACTGTCGCAGATGAGACCGTATTTCCGATCGACTATGATGTGCGGTTAAACGCAAAGACAACGATCAAGAAAGAGCTTTACGGCATGTTAAAAAAGCGGACGGGAAAAGAACTCCCCTGGGGGACCCTGACCGGTATCCGCCCGACAAAGATCGCCATGACGAGACTTGATCAGGGTGAGGATGAGGAGAGCATCCGTTCCTTCATGCGGGACATGTACCTGACAAGCAAAGAGAAGATCGACTTAAGTGTGGAGGTCGCGAAACGGGAGCGGGAGCTCTTAAGCCATATCGACTATGAGACGGGATACAGCCTCTATGTGGGAATTCCGTTCTGTCCGACCACCTGCCTCTACTGTTCCTTCACCTCCTACCCGATCGGCGCGTGGGAAAAGAAGGTTCATCTCTATCTTGAAGCGCTGTTTAAAGAATTAGACTATGTGGCAGAAAAGATGAAGGGACGTACTCTCGACACGGTTTACTTTGGCGGCGGAACTCCGACGTCCTTAAAGGCCGAGGAACTGGACGCCCTGCTCACAAAGATCGAGAATACCTTTGACCTCTCAAAGGTACAGGAATTCACTGTGGAAGCCGGACGTCCGGACAGCATCACCGAAGACAAGTTCAAAGTTCTCCGTGCCCACAATATCTCCAGGATCTCCATCAATCCGCAGACGATGAAGCAGGCAACTCTGGATCTGATCGGACGCCACCACACCGTGGATATGGTGAAGGAAAAATTCCGCATGGCAAGAGATCTTGGCTTTGACAATATCAATATGGACCTCATCATCGGACTTCCGGAGGAAGATATCGATGACGTCCGCAGCACCATGGAGCAGGTCAGAGAGCTTGCCCCGGACAGCGTGACGGTCCACTCTCTCGCCATCAAGCGTGCAGCGAGACTGAATATCTTCAAGGAGCGCTACGCGAACTTAAAGATCCAGAACACTCAGGAGATGATCGATCTCACCGCGAAGTACGCCCGCGAGATGGGTCTTGAGCCGTATTACCTGTACCGTCAGAAAAATATGGCCGGAAATTTCGAGAATGTCGGCTATGCGGCACCCGGAAAAGCATGTATCTACAATATCCTCATTATGGAGGAAAAGCAGACCATCGTGGCCTGCGGTGCCGGAACCACCACGAAAGTCACGTTCCCGGCGGAAAACCGTCTGGAACGCGCGGAGAATGTAAAGGATGTAGCTTCCTATATCGAGAGGATCGACGAGATGATCGATAGGAAAGAGAAGCTGTTGAGTAAGTTAGTTTAAATATGTCTGCTGCGCTGACCGCAGGATAGCGCAGATCAAACGCCAGATCTGGGCGCATGGAAACAAAATACGCTGTACATGGGGTTTATTCTCCTGTACAGCGTATTTTTTAGATTCGACATCTTTTTTAATTCTTATTTTGCAAAAGTTCTTTCTTTGTAACTTTTCTTGTAACTGTTCAGTAGGTCTGCGCACTTGCTGCGCTGACCGTAAGAAAACATAGGCTGGAAGGCAAAAATCCCATCAGCGAAGCTGATCTGGAATGGATTTTTGCACGTAACTATGAAGGTACTGAATAGTTACCTTTTCTTTTTACCAGGTTTTTCTCATGTATAAAAGTCCAGTGAGATCTGCCAGGATCCAGCCGATTGGGATTGCCATCCAGATTCCTGTCTCGCCGAGGAATGTGGCAGAGAGCACGTAGGCAAGTAACACACGGATTCCGAGGGAGATCACTGTAAGCACCACAGACATCTCCGCCCTCTTGATCGCCCTGTAATATCCGTAAAGCAGGAACAGGCAGCCGATACCAAAATAGAATGCGCCCTCGATCCTGAGATAACGGACGCCGGAGGCGATGACCGCTGTCTCTGCGGAACTCACGAAGATCTGCATGAGCGGTGCCGCGAAGGCAAAGACCAGCGCTGAGATCACAAGGCTGAATACCGTGCTGATGGCAAAGGATTCCTTTGTGCCGCGGCGGATCCGTTCTTTATTTCCCGCGCCGTAGTTCTGGGCGATGAAGGTCGAATAGGCGTTTCCAAAGTCCTGAACCGGAAGATATGCGAAGGTGTCGATCTTTACTGCCGCTGCGAAAGCCGCCATGGTGGTGGCGCCAAAGCTGTTTACAAGCCCCTGCACCATGAGGATTCCGAAGTTCATAACCGACTGCTGCAGGCAGGTCAGGGAGGAAAGGCCCGCGATCTCCTTTAAGATTCCGCCGTCAAAGCAAAGATCCTTTCTCTCCGGAAAAAGGCTTCTGCATCGGAAAAGAACGTAGAGCAAAATACCGATCCCGTATACATACTGGGCAAAGATCGTCGCATAGGCCGCACCGGCGATCCCCCAATGAAAGACCGCCACAAATAAAAGATCCCACGCGATGTTTAAGATCGCGGATACCGCAAGAAACACCAGCGGAACCGTAGAGTTTCCCAGTGCTCTTAACAGGCAGGAGAAGAAATTATAGAGGGACGTGGCGAGCAGACCCGCGAAAATGATCAGCAGATACTCTCTCATACCGCCCCAGACCTCCTCAGGGACCCGTAAGAAGCTTAAGATCGGATCAATGAAAATATAGACAACTGCGTTCAAAACAAGCGTTACAGCGAGGATCAGGCCGCAGGCGTGGGCGATGGAGGACTTCAGTGCCCTCTCATCTCCTTTTCCCCTGTAAATGGAAAACAGTGCGCCGGAGCCCATGCTGAGCCCCAGAAAGATCGAGGTCAGGAATGTCATCAGCGTGTAGGAAGATCCCACCGCCGCCAGAGCATTTTTTCCAAGGACACGGCCGACGATCAGGGTGTCCGCGATGTTGTAAAACTGCTGTAAAAGATTTCCTGCCATCATCGGCAGGGCAAATAAAAGAAGGGAGCGTGAGATGCTCCCTTTTGTAAGATCATGGTACATGGAAACTTCACTCCATTATCGTTATGATTGGACGTCCGCGGCTCTGTTTCATGCGGCGGCACCAGTGTTATAATGATAACATGAGTGCGCTGTTTTTACAACCTGTTCCCATTTTTCATATCTGATCATCAGATCACGCCCGTCATTTTTAAGATGATCTGGGCAATGATCGTAGAACCGAGGAATGTTCCCGCGAACGTGAAGATCGCTACGACTACGATCGCAAATCCCTGTTTCTTAAATGTATCCACATCTTTTCCGATGGAGATTCCGGCATATGCAAGGATCGGAGTGCAGAGCGGAAGAAGTCCGATCTTTCCGATCTGTTCGATCGCGTAATCCGCGATCGGGCTGACACCCGGGATCGTGATCAGGATCGCGATAAATGAGATATAGGCGATCGCCGGAAGATTCTTCGGTGAAACCTTATTGATCAGCTCATAAATGATACAGCCCACCAGCGTGCATAAAAGAAGAAGCACGAGCCCGGGCACTGCCTCAAGCGGGGTTACCGGGTTTCCGGCCTTTGATGTACTGATAAAATTGCCGATGGATGCGAAGATGCATACAAGGACAAGACATTTGATTCTTTTAAACCATACTGCTGCGTCCATATGGATCCCTCCTATTCTTCCCCGGCTGCTTTAACTTTTACCTTAGCGCCGATCGGAAGTCCGTCTTTATAATGCCTGTTGTTCTTTGTGAACAGCTTGTACATGAATTCACACATTGGAAGTGCGATGAAAAGACTCATATAAAGGCCATCCACACTGCTCAGCATATTTGAGGTCGCCGCGTAAGCAGTGATCTCCGCTTCCATATCCGGATATGCCTCAACGACTGCCGCAAGGCTGGCAGAAAGCATGGATGCGGAACCTGTTCCACACGCCATTCCAAGCGCGTACGGATGGAAGATATTTAAGGAGCAGAGGAGGGAAACAAAGATACCGTTGAACATGGTTCCGAATACAGTACCTGTGATATATCCACCCATAACACCGATTCCTTCATCTGAATCAAGACCGTATTTATCGGCAACGACCGCAAGGGAGCTCTCTCTTGAAATAGAGAAGGAGGTTCCGATTGCCGCGCGTCCCATATGGAATACAAATACGGCGATCGGGAGCGCTAAAACCGCAGTTCCCAGATTTCCGAATTCCTGAAGGATCAGCGCCGGTCCGGCTTTGACAACCGCGCCGAGGTTCGGTCCGATCGTGGATGCGATCTTTGCTGTCAGCATCATAACGCTGATTCCAATATACGGTGATGCTTCTGTCATCATCTTCTGTGGAATCATTTTCGCGATTCCAAGGATTGCTCCAAGGATCAGTACATACAGCATCGGAAACAGTGAGAAGGACAAAGGCCCGAAACTGAATTTTTTGGTGCCGATAAATTCGGCAATTACGGTGAGTACGAAAGCAAGTGCATGGATACGCCAGTCTGCCATATGTTCTTTCATATTCAATCCTCCTTTTTTTGTTTTTCGCCTCCGCATGTTTCCCTTTTGCTGAAATCATAGATCTTTCGGCATCTTTGCACAGAAAGACCCGTCTCTTTTCCGCAAACATTTGTCCGCAACGCAGAAACAAGTTAACATTGATTCTATCAGATTTTCACAAAAATGCAAGCGTTTTTTGTTGCATTATGCGAAAAAGCTTTGCTGCTTTATTGTTTTACCACAGTGTGCAAACAAGAATCATTCATTTTGAATTGTGGAATATATTCTATATAATGAAAAATATGCTTTCTTCCTGTGCAACAGAAAAAGAGAGTCCACAGTTTTCTCCTGTTGAACTCTCTTCCCCGGGTAACCTGCATTTTCCGATACTCTGCCCGGTTCACGCTATGGTTCCTTTGTCATCATTACATTCATATACTGGTACGGGATCTCAATCCCCTCTTTGTCAAATGTTAACTTGATCGCCTCTGTGATGGACCACTTCGCTGTCCAGTAATCCTCACAGGTCGTCCAGCCTCTGGCGCTTAAAACAACACTGCTGTCTCCCAGCGCATCCACAACGACCTGAACCGGCTGATCCTTCATGATCCCCGGGTTCTCCTCGAAGATCTTTTTCAGGACGTTCTTCGCCTTTAAAAGATCAGAAGAATATCCGATTCCCACATTGATGATCAGGCGGCGTTTTCCGGTCCTTGTGAGGTTTGTGAGCGGCGCGCTGGACACGGAGCTGTTCGGGATCGTGATGACCCGGTTATCCGTTGTCAGGAGCGTCGTGTATACAAGGCCGATGGACTCAACGGTTCCTTCCCCGGAGCTCGTGCTGATATAATCGCCCACCTTAAACGGTTTCAGGAGCAGGATCAGGGTTCCGCCCGCGAAGTTCGAGAGCGTATTCTGCATCGCAAGGCTGAAGGCCAGAGTGACGGTACCGATGACCGCCACGAAGGAGGTCGTCTTGATCCCTAACTGATCCGCCGCCATGAATACCATAACGCCGAAGAGAACTGCATGAAGCAGCATGTCCAGAAACTTTTTTAACGTGATCTCCACCCCGGCGCGGTCCATGATCTGACCAGCTGCCCTGCGGGCGATCCTGATGATCCGCAGTCCCACGAATACGATGACCGCCGCCCAGAAGACTCTGGTTCCGTATTTGATGAGCGCTGCGGTTAGAATATCCAATGTATGTTCTTTCATGTCATTTCACCTGTTGTTTCCCGGATATTTCTGTCCTGTATTTAATTTCTGCGCTGACTGCCCCAATCAGTCAGGCACAAATTTCAGTGCCGGCTCTCGCGCGCCGTCTTTATGATCTGCCCAACCTTCTCGGAGATCACATCCAGCGGGCTCGCCGGCAGCTTTACCGATGGCTGCCGTGCCGGGCGCTTTCTCTTCTCCGCCGTTTTCTTTTTCTCCGGCTCCGCCTCTTCCTCATACGGAGTGCAGGAGAATACAGCTGTGGACATCGGAGCAAGGTTGATGGCAATGGAATTCTTTCTCGTATCCCACTCCTCTTTCTTCGACATCTTGACTCTCGGGTTTACCATGCCGCTGCCGCCGAACTGCTTTGCATCACTGTTTAAGATCTCCTTATACTTTCCCGCAAACGGAACGCCGAGACGGAACTTCTCATGCTCCACCGGAGCGAAATTGCAGACAAAGAGCAACGTCTCTTCCGGCTTTTCCGTTTTTCTCTCAAATATAACGATATTTTCATCGTTGTATGTGCAGTTGATCCACTCGAAGCCCTCCGGCTCGTAGTCCATCCTGTAGAGCGCCGGCTGTGTGCGGTATAGGTGGTTCAGTGCTTTCACATAATCCTTCATCTGGCTGTGGATATCATATTTCAAGAGTCCCCACTCCAGGCTCGCCTTCTCGTTCCACTCATCCATCTGGCCGAAATCCTGTCCCATAAACAGAAGTTTCTTTCCCGGATGACCCATCATAAAGCCGTAGGCGGTGCGGAGGTTCGCGAACTTCTTCTCCTGGGTATCCCCCGGCATCTTACCTGCCAGAGAACCTTTTCCGTGGACCACCTCGTCGTGGGAAAATACCAGGACGAACTTCTCGCTGTAGGCATAGAGCATGCTGAAGGTCAGCTCCCCGTAGTGGTCATGGCGGAAATACGGATCGCACTGCATGTAATCCAGGAAATCGTTCATCCAGCCCATGTTCCACTTGAAGTCGAATACAAGTCCGCCATCGTTCTCATCACCGGAGACCTTCGGCCAGGCCGTGGACTCTTCAGCGATCAGGACAGAACCTTTCGTGTCCCTCGCATAGATGGAATTTAAATGCTTTAAGAATTCCACCGCCTCCAGATTCTCATTTCCGCCATAAATGTTTGCGACCCACTCCCCGGCGTTCTTTCCATAGTCCAGATACAGCATGGATGCCACTGCGTCCATCCGAATTCCGTCTGCATGGAACTCCTTCGCCCAGTATAAGGCATTGGAGATCAGGAAGTTTGATACCTGCGGACGTCCGTAATTGTAGATCAGCGTTCCCCAGTGGGGATGGGATCCCTGGCGCGGATCCTGGTGCTCGTAGAGGCATGTCCCGTCAAAGGCTGCAAGGCCGTGGGCATCCCGCGGAAAATGGGCCGGAACCCAGTCCAGGATCACACCGATCCCTTCTTTGTGCATATGATCCATAAACGCCTTGAAATCATCTGGTGTTCCAAAACGGCTCGTCGGCGCGTAGTAGCCTGTAACCTGGTAACCCCAGGATTCATCCAACGGATGTTCCATCACAGGAAGCAGCTCCACATGGGTGTATCCCATCTCTTTCACATAGGCTGCCAGCTTCTCCGCGATCTCCCGGTAGTTGTAGAACTGGCTGCCGTTGATGTCCTCACCGTTCTCATTCTGTGCTACCGTTTTCTGCATCCAGGAACCAAGATGGACCTCATAGATGGACATCGGGGAATCCTTCAGGCGGTCTTTCGCCGCTGCCCGCTCTTTGATCCACTCATCATCGTTCCATTTGTAACCGGACATATCCCAGACAACAGATGCCGTATTCGGGCGGAGCTCCGCATAGTTTCCGTACGGATCCGCCTTCAGCATCGGAAGTCCTGCTTTTGTCTTGATCTCATATTTGTAGATCGCGCCGGGCTTCAGGTTCGGGATAAAGATCTCGTAGATCCCCGACGGACCTCGCTTTTTCATCTGGTGGCGTCTTCCGTCCCAGAAGTTGAAATCGCCCACAACGCTGACGCGCATCGCATCCGGCGCCCACACCGCAAAGTGAACGCCCTCGATCCCGGCTTCCACCGCCGGATGTGCCCCGAATTTCTCATAGGAATCATAATAGATCCCCGCACCGAACTTCCGCACTTCTTCCTCTGTAAACGCGGTGTGGAACTGATAGCTGTATGGGTCAACGATTTCCTCGCTGTCCCCGTCTGTGTAAGTGATACAGAAATGGTACGGAACCAGTTCTTTTCGATCTTCTAAAAGCACCGCGAAAAAGCCGTTCTCGTCTGCCATTTCCATTGGGAACAATTCCCCGCCGATTTTTACGGACACCTTCTCCGCGTTCGGCAGAAAAGCCTGGATCAGAAGACCTTCCTTTATCACATGTTCCCCTAAAAGCCGTCCCGGATCGCTCGCCTCGGAATAGACAAGTTCCTCGATTCCGGCCCAATCCATCAGATCATATAAGATTTTTTCCATTCAGCACTCCCCCTGCTGCATCCGCATGCCTTTCTCTTGGCACGCTCCGCAAAAAATGATCAGATCCATCAGCGGATGATAATCGCCCGCAATTTTCTTAACAGTATTTTAACATTTTCGCTTTGGTGATACAAGTATTATCACAAAGTCTGGAACATAAATCTGTGAAAATGGTTGCTGTTCTCTCCTGCACAAACTATAACTGAAAATGTTCTCTGCACAGCAAGCATTTTCCGGATCGCAATTCCGTATTTCAGGCTGCTGCCTTCTTGTTATTCGTATTTCGTCTACGGATTTCGCCGGATTTCCTGATGGAAATAAAAAACTTCCTTACCTTTTTCGAAATTCCCTTGCGAAACTTGACAATTTATCATAAACTCTTTATTGTATGCATACGGGCAATCGTATTTACTCTTACAGTATATCCTTCCCGTAAATATTAGTCAAACGAGGTTATGATCATTTATATGGAAAATAACGAAAAAGAAAAGAAAGAAAAAACAGGCTGGGTCGCAGAGCTCATCAGCTGGGTGCAGGTTCTCGTATCTGCCGCTGTGATCGCCTTCGTGCTCACCACTTTCGTCATTGCAAACAGTGAAATCCCAACAGGTTCCATGGAAAACACTATCATGGCAGGAAGCCGTGTCATCGGCTCCAGACTCCATTACAAATTCTCTGAACCGGAACGCGGCGATGTAGCAATCTTCGTTTTTGGCTGGCAGTGCCCACAGTGCGGTGCGATCATAGAGGGCGATAAGCAGGATACCTGCCCGGCCTGCGGTTCCGAAGTCGGAAAGCGCGGCCACACGATCTACTATGTGAAGCGCGTGATCGGTATGCCTGGCGACGTGATCGATATCGTGGACGATCAGGTCTATTTAAACGGATCTGACACACCGCTCGACGAACCGTACATCGCAGAGCCGATGAACCAGCATGAAACTTACCATTTTGAAGTTCCGGAAAACTGCTACTTCATGATGGGCGACAACCGCAACTACTCCCTGGATGCCCGCTACTGGCAGAACCACTACATTTCCAGAGACAAGATGGTTGCCAGGGTATTCTTCGAATACTTCCCGACACCAAAGGTAATCCACTAAGGTGGAATCCGGCATATATCATTTACTTACACACAGGAGACAGATTATGAAGAAGGTTGTAAAATTTGGCGGCAGCTCCCTCGCAAGTGCCCGTCAGTTTAAAAAAGTAAAGGCAATCATCGAAGCCGACAAGACCCGTTGCTATGTTGTTCCGTCGGCACCGGGAAAAAGAGACAGCAAAGACACAAAAGTGACCGACATGTTATACCAGTGCTACGACGCTGTATGCGCAGGCGAAAGCTATAAGCGCATCCTTGACCAGATCAAGAAGCGCTACACCGATATCATCGACGGTCTTGATTTAAACTTAAACCTTGATTTCGAATTTGCGAAAATTGAGGAGAACTTCTTAAAGAAAGCCGGACGCGACTACGCGGCTTCCAGAGGAGAATACTTGAACGGCATCATCGCCGCAAATTACCTCGGTTTCACCTTCGTGGACGCAGCCGATGTGATCCGCTTCGACGCTGAGGGAAATTTCCTCTCCGAGGAGACAAACGAGGAGATGCGTGAGCATCTCGCTTCCTTAAAGCAGGCAGTCATTCCTGGCTTCTACGGTGCTAAGCCGGACGGAACAATCCATACCTTCTCCCGCGGCGGTTCCGATATCACAGGTTCCATCGTAGCACGCGCGGTCCAGGCAGACCTCTATGAGAACTGGACTGACGTTTCCGGTTTCCTTGTAGCAGATCCGAGAATCGTCGAGAATCCAGCTCCGATCGAAACCATCACCTACACCGAGCTCCGTGAGCTCTCCTACATGGGTGCAAGTGTCCTTCATGAGGACGCAATCTTCCCGGTAAGAAAAGCCGGAATCCCGATCAATATCCGTAACACGAACCGTCCGGAAGATCCGGGTACCATGATCGTCGAGAATACCAGCAAGCGTCCGCACTACACTATCACAGGTGTTGCCGGAAAGAAGGGCTTCTGCGCTATGAACATCGACAAGGCAATGATGAACTCCGAGATTGGGTTTGGGAGAAAGGTTCTTGAGGTATTCGAGAAGAACGGCATCTCCTTCGAGCACATGCCGTCAGGAATCGACACCATGTCCGTTCTCGTTCACCAGGATGAGTTCCAGGAGAAAGAGCAGTCTGTTCTCTCCGGTATCCAGCGCTCCGTTCATCCTGATGTTGTCACATTAGAGTCCGACCTCGCTGTGATCGCAGTCGTAGGCCGCGGCATGAAGGCAATGCGCGGAACTGCCGCAAGAATCTTCGCGGCCCTCGCACACGCTAAGATTAACGTAAAAATGATCGACCAGGGATCCAGTGAGCTGAACATCATCATCGGCGTTACAAATGATGATTTTGAGCCGGCGATCCGGGCAATCTACGATATCTTCGTAAAAACTGAATTATAATCCATAAATGAGTTTTCCCCCACATAGGCGGTTTGTTAATCACCTGTGCGGGGGCTTTTTTATTCAAGTCCCTTTTATCCTTTTTCATCTGCGCCTGTCTCTGTGCCTCCAGGCCTCTTCTGTTCCATTCAGCAATCCCATCTAAGCCTTATAAACCAAGCCGTTTTCTTATTTTCCTGCTCTTTTTCAGGATTGAAGAGAATGGATTGGGTGGGCTTGGGAATGGGATGCTTGTGAGGGTGACAGAGGCAAAAAAAGAAGCAGGACCAGACGAATTTCTTTGAAATTCATCTGACTCTGCTTCATGTTTTTTATATTCTTTTTTGCTCGGTCACTTGGATGGGTCTTGGTGAGCCGAGAACAAAGAGTCTTATTTGCTCTGGGTCATTCGCGGGTTTGCCATTACGATCTATAAGCCTCTATGAACTTATAAAGGAACCGGGAATTTATATTGCTCTCTCGTCCCTGGAGCCTAAGAACCTGGACTATGCAGTTCATTCCTTCCCAGCAGAAAACCTTATGTCGCGTCCAGTAATCCTTTCACTCTCCAAGACTCCGGCCGCCGATGCTTTTTGTTTGAATCTTCCTCATCAGCGAACCCTTCCAACTGGAAACAGTTGGGGTGAAAATCTCCGCAAGATTCATCGCTCACCTGTGTCTCTGAAGGAAGTAGATTATGATGATAATTCTTTTGAATGTGTATTGCTCGTAAAGGTCAAACCACTCGCCTTTCACTAAAACCATTTTTAGTGCATACTTGAGAAAACCAATAGATTTTTTCAAGGAGGGACTAAAGACTATGGATCAGTGTACCCGTGAAGTTCGTGCAGAGTACTGGCGAAAGATCATCCAGGCTTGTGGGCAGAGACCAGCTGGACAATCAGCGAAACGATGGATGGACGAAAACGGCATCCGGGAGCAAAGCTACTACCACTGGCAACGGCGCTTCCGACAACAGGCTTATGCGGAAATGAAGGAGAACGTCTCAGTTCCTGTTGTAACCGGAAAATCGGAGCTGGATTTTGTTGAAATTCCGTGTACTGCCGTTTCGGAAACACACACGCATCCAATCTCCCATGAACCAGCCGCTGTTATCCGGACCGCGTTACTTCAGATCGAAATCTCCAATGACATTTCAGATACTCTTCTGAGCCATATCTTACGGGAGGTGTCCCATGCTTGAAGACGCATCCGGGATCCGTCGTGTAGTCCTTGCGTGCGGTACTGTTGATCTGAGAAAAGGGATCGATGGTCTAGCAACGATCATCGGCGATCGGTATGGACAGAATCCTTTCGAGAAAGGAACCCTGTTCCTGTTTTGTGGGAAACGTTCTGACCGGTGCAAGGGGCTTTTATGGATGGGAACGGGGTTTCTGCTTTTGTACAAAAGATTTGAGGACGGAAGATTATCCTGGCCAAGAAATATCCAGGAAGCGGCAGAACTTACAGAGGACCAGTACAGGTACCTCATGACAGGATTAAATCCCCTGGATCCCAGGATCAAAGACGTTGATCCGAAGCATATCTATTAAAACGTTTGTGAAAAACAGAGAAAATAAAACGCCAGTCTGACCGCCAAAAAGGGCGGTGTCTATTAATGGAATACTCTCCGATGAGACGAACCGTTTGTCCTGTATGAAGATAAAAAAGAGAACTTTTGATTTTAAATGCCTCGCATTTCAAGTGACTGGAACAGGGCATCTGGAGACGTTCCGGGTAGGTAAAAATGACGGACCGGTATGGAAACCGGATTGGCATTTATCACCGATTTCTGCTATACTTTCCTTAGAAAGAAAGGCGGACATCATGTGTAAAAAATTCACTCCGGATGAACTGAATCAGATGGAACATACAGCAAAAAACGATGTTATCTTCCAGATGCAGGACCGGCTCGACAAGCTGGAACAGAACTATGAAACCCTCATAGAACAGGTCCGGCTTGCAAACCAGCAGCGTTTTGGTCGCCAGACAGAAAAACTGGATGATATCGCGGGGCAGCTCTCCTTTTTTAATGAGGCTGAAGCGAATTACGATGAAACCGCCCCTGAACCGGTCATGGAAGAGGTTATCGAATCCGCAAAAAAGAGGTCCCGTAAGTCTAAAAAGAAGGGACAGAGGGAAGAAGACCTGAAAGATTTCCCACAGGAAGAGATTTCTCATGATATACCGGAGCAGGAATTAAACGAAGCTTTTGGTTCGGGGAACTGGAAAAGCATGCCGGATGAGATCTTCTGGCAACTCCGGTTCGAACCGGCCAGATGGATTGCGGAGAAACATGTCATCAAAGTGTATGTCGGAACGGATGGGGCGCATCAGGATGAATTCCTCCGTGGAGATCATCCGGCAACTTTATTTAAAGGCAGCATTGCGACCCCTTCTCTTGAAGCCGCGATCATCAACTCTAAATATGTAAACAGCAACCCACTCGACCGGATCTCCAGGGATTTTGGAGCGAACGGATTGAATCTGTCCAAGCAGACGATGTCCAACTGGACTGTATGGACGGCAGAGCGCTACTTATCAGTCGTATACGAGATGATGAAGCAATGCCAGCTGAAAGCCCATGTAAACCAGTGCGACGAAACGACCGTGGATGTGATCCATGATGGAAGACCCGCAGGCAGCAAAAGCTATATGTGGGTGCATATCACCGGGGAACTTGGCAAGATACCACCGATCATCATATATGAATACCAGAAAACACGCCATAGTGACCATCCCAAAACGTACTATAAGGATTTTTCCGGCATTCTTATGACGGATGGGCTGGAACAGTACCACAAGCTGGAGCGGGATATGGAAGGGATAAAGAACGCAAACTGCATGGCACATGCAAGACGCCATTTCGCAAACGCGATCAAGGCAATCGGAAAAAGCAACCCGGAAGCAATCCAGTCATCTATTGCGTATAAGGCACTGGTAAGGATCGGTGCTGTCTATGATCTGGAAGGTGGACTGAAGGATCTGAGTCCGGAAGAACGGTTAAAAGAGAGACAGAAATGCATCAAGCCCCTGCTGGAAGAATTCTTTGCGTGGATCCATGAAATAAAGTCAGATCAGACGGTCCTTCCCAAGGGCGAAACCGCAAAAGGGATTAACTACTGCCTGAATCAGGAAAAATATCTGAAGGTATTCCTGAGTGATGGGGAAGTGCC
>NZ_WQPW01000069.1:0-43623 GCF_018785465.1 Clostridium sp. MCC328 | reverse complement strand
CCTATAGGGCTCGAACCTATGACCCTCTGCTTGTAAGGCAGATGCTCTCCCAGCTGAGCTAAGACCCCATTGCTTCCGTCTGACGTTTCCGTCAAGCGCGATTGCTTTGACAGTTTAACCTATTTTTTCGAAATTGTCAACAGTTTTTTGATTTTTTTTGTAATGGATTTTTCCTGTTCTATCTACACGATTTAAAAAAAAGACTGACATCTCCTATTTTTCTCTTGCATTCCCAATACATCTTGTTTATAGTATAGTGTATAAGAATCCGATTCGCGGATTCCAATAATATGAACCTGCACAGGAGGGATTGCAATTATGCCAAGAGGAAGAAAGAAGACTGACGTTGCTCCGCAGGATCTTTTAAATGAGGTCCTTGCTTCTATCGAAGAGACAGAGCAGAAATTAAAAGCATTAAGAACTCAGAAAAAGGACATTGAAAAACAGATCGAGGCCAAAGAAATGGCTGAATTATACGCGATCGTAAAAGAGAAGAACATGTCCATCGAGGATGTAAAAACGAAACTCGGCGCAGAATAAGTCTCGCACTTCTGTCTGAACATAAAAGGAAGATCCACATTTCCCGGATACCGGGGATGCGGATCTTCCTTTTTTCTATTTTACCTGTTCCACGAAACTATCGGATCCACGCAGATCTCAGGCAGATCCCTATCATTCTAATTCTTTTAAGATCGACTCCCCGATCATATTCTCCGTTTTTTTAAGCCTGAAGTTATCGAGCACCGTCGCGCCGATGACACCGAAGGTCTTCTGTTCCTCAAACATTCCCTTCTCTTTCATAGACGGGGAGTAGGCAATAAACGGAACCTTTTCTCTCGTATGGTCTGTTCCCGTGTAAGTCGGATCATTTCCATGATCCGCCGTGATCATCAAAAGATCATCTTCCCGGAGGTTTTCAAGGAGTTCGCCAAGCTTCGCATCAAAGCGCTCCAGCTCTTCCCCATATCCCACCGGATTTCTCCTGTGTCCCCACAGGGCATCGAAATCCACGAGATTCACAAAGCAGAGTCCCTTAAAATCCTTATCCTTGCAGATCTCGATGGTCTGTTCCATTCCGTGGACGGAGCTCTTGGAGCGGAATGCCTCCGTGATGCCCTGTCCGTCGAAGATATCACGGATCTTTCCGACGGAAATCACATCGTACCCGTTGTCCTTTAAGATATCGAGCGCCGTCGTTCCTGTCGGCTTTAACGCGTAGTCATGGCGGTTGCTGGTGCGGACAAACTCTCCCTTTTTCTTTCCAACATACGGCCTCGCGATGACGCGGCCCACGCGCCACTCTTCCTTCATCGTAATCTCTCTTGCAATCTCGCAGCATCGATACAGCTCGTCGAGACCAAATGTTTCCTCATTTCCGCAGATCTGGAGAACTGAATCCGCGGAGGTGTAGACGATCATGTGGCCTGTGGCGATCTCCTCCTCGCCGAGTTCGTCAAGGATCGCAGTTCCGCTGGCGCTCTTATTTCCTATTACTTTGTGTCCGGTGCGTTTTTCCAGCTCTTCGATCAGTTCCTTCGGGAAACCGTGATCTGTGAAGGTCTTGAACGGTTTCGTCGTGTAGATCCCCATCATCTCCCAGTGTCCGGTCATGGTGTCCTTGCCGTTGCTGGCCTCGGAGAACTTTGTGAAGCGGCCCGTCGGCTTTTCCACCGGGGCAACCCCCTTTAATGGTCTTAAGTTTGCGATTCCAAGCTTCTGGAGATTCGGGATATGAAACCCCTTCATGTGTTCCGCGATATGTCCCAAGGTATCCACGCCCACGTCACCAAACTTTTCGGAATCCGGCATAGCGCCGGTTCCCAAGGAATCTATGACGATCGTAAAAATCCGATTATATTTCGGCATCTAAATCTCCCCCTTTCTTTTTCGCCTGTTCCACAAGGCGGCTCGTTCCGAGACGGTCAGCGCCGAGGAGGACAAACTCCCTCGCGTCGTTGAAATCGGCGATTCCTCCTGCTGCCTTGATCTTCTTTCCGGCAGTCATATGGGCCTTCATAAGCGCCACATCCGGCTTTGTAGCCCCTGCGGCAGAAAATCCAGTGGACGTCTTGATAAAGTCCGCTCCAGAAGCAGCTACAGTCTCACACATCTTTATCTTCTCCTCATCCGTGAGAAGGCAGGTCTCGATGATGACCTTTAAAATGTGATCTCCGCAGGCCTCTTTTAAGGCATTGATCTCCGCCAGGACCTTATCGTACTGTCCCATCCTGACCCAGCCGATGTTGATCACCATGTCAATCTCTTCCGCTCCGTCTTTTAATGCCTCTTTCGTCTCAAAGACTTTCACAGCCGTCGTGTTGTACCCGTTCGGGAATCCGATGACGGTACAGACGGGCATCTTCCCATCCAGGTATTCTGCCGCCTGCTTTACGAAGGACGGCGGGATGCAGACGGATGCGGTTCCATATTTTACCGCGTCATCGCAGATCTCCCTGATCTGTTCCCAGGTGGACGGCTGTTTTAACAGTGTATGATCAACTTTCTTCAATATATCTCTGTATGTCATATTTTCTCTGATATATCCTTTCCAGTGTGCCTTCTATTTTTCCAGTGCTTTCCCCGTAAAGCCTAACGGCAGGAGCTCTTTCAGGAGGTAATCCCGGATCTCCCCGTCCCCATTCATAAGGACGATTCGAAAGGTCTCCGGGTCACAAAACTCTGCCATCACCTGGCGGCAGACGCCGCAGGGCGCGCAGAAATCCTTCGGTTCTTTTCCCTTCGGACCGCCCACGATGGCGATCTCCCGAAAGTCCGTATTTCCCTCGCTGACAGCCTTAAACATCGCCGTCCGCTCCGCACAGTTTGTCGCCGGATACGCCGCGTTTTCAATATTGCAGCCGCGAAAAACTGTTCCGTCCCCGCATAGAAGCGCTGCTCCCACCGCAAAGCCGGAATATGGGCAGTAGGACTGTTTTCTTGCTTCCAAAGCTTCCCTTACCAGTTCCTTATTTCTCATGAATTTCCTCCCTCCCGGTTTGAAAATCCGAATATATTTTCTTCCTTTAACATACCATAAAGCCGAAACAATGTCAAAAGTCTTACCGCCTTCTTACATTTCTAACGTCTTCCTTACTTTTCGATAAAAATTTACCACTGGGGGTTGAAACCCCACTTTTAAAGTGATATAATTTGGCAACGCAAGGGAAATGTGACAAAAGTATTACAAAGCAGGACTTTAATGATGATGCCTGTTCAGAAAGGAAAGGAGGTCATCCTTTTGAAAAAGCTGATAAGAAAATATGGGCACGTATGGATGCTATCCTATGCATTCATCTATATCCCCTGGTTTACAAGACTTCAGGAGAACATAAACAAACCTTACCACGTCATGCACACGGCACTCGATGATATGATTCCTTTCGAAGAGATCTTTATCGTACCTTATCTGATGTGGTTTTTATATGTAGCAGCCACCATCGCATTTTTCTTCTTTCGGAACCGTGATGATTATTACAGGCTCTGCACCTTCCTTTTCACAGGAATGACGATCAGTCTTCTCGTCTGCTCCCTGTTCCCGAATGGAACGGACTTCCGTCCGGCAATCGATCCGGATAAAAATATTTTCTGTTACCTGGTATCGAGACTCTGGAGCATTGATCCGTGCATCAACGTCTTCCCGAGCATCCATGTATACAACTCCGTCGGTGTCCACATCGCGGTCTGCCGCAGTGAGGAGTTAAAGAAACATCCGATGATCGTCCGGGCATCCGGCATTCTGATGGTTCTGATCTGCCTGGCAACAATGTTCTTAAAGCAGCACTCCGTGATCGATGTGGTCGGCGCGCTTCTCATGGCATCCGTTATTTACCCGATCGCTTATGCGCCGGAGGCGGAAAAGAAGAAAAAGTACGAGACGAGCTTCTAAATATAATAACTTCAAACCTATGCAGGACGGTTTTTACGACCGTCCTGTTTTTTGCTGTTTTCTCTAATTTTTATATTCACAGGAGCCCTTCACCGCCTGCCTTTTTTGAATGTGCGACAGCAAAAACAGCCGTCCTCTTTACCTAACATATAAGCATGCAAAAGAACAGCTGTCTTTACTTTTTTATCTTACTGTCACTTTCTATATCCTGTCGTAAAATCCACTACATTCCGGTACGGCGTCCCGTTCGCCCAGGCCGCAAGGTTTTCTCCCGCGATCCGGACGATCCGTTCAAAGGTCTCCGGAAGGAAAAAATTTCCTGCCACATGAGGCGTGATCACAAGGTTCTCAAGATCCCACAACGGGCTGTCCGCCGGAAGCGGTTCAGGCTCCGTCACATCGAGGCCACAGCCGCCTAGATGACCATCTTTTAAGGCTTTATAGAGTCCATCCGGATCGATGGCATTTCCGCGGCCCACATTGATGAGGTACGCGCCCTTTTTCATCAGGCGGAGTCTTCTCTCGTCCATGATGTGGTTCGTAGCGCTTCCGCCCGGAAGGACCATGGCAACAATATCTGCCCGGCCTAAGAGCATATCCAGATCATCCATCGTGTGCTGCTCATCCAGGTAATCCGGCTTATTCCGGTTCGTGCGGCGGACACCGATCACATGGGCACCCAACGCGTGGACCTTTCTCGCGTAATCCCCGCCGATATCGCCCAGACCCAGGACAAGGATCGTGGAACCTTCCACGGAAATGATGTTTCCCATGGCTTTCCATACATGCTCTGCCTGGTTCGCGTGGTACTGGTTTAAACGTCTGATCAGGTCGAACGTAAGACCCAGCATATGCTCGGAGACCGCGAGTCCGTAAGCGCCTGTGGCGTTTGCGAGCACTGCTCCCTCCGGCATCACACCGGCCTTGATATAGAGATCTGCCCCAGCAGAGTTTAACTGGAGCAGCTCCAGGTTCTTCGCGCCGGAGATCAGGGATGGATCCACGTTTCCGACGATAACATCTGCCTGTTCCACGTCCTCCTTTGTGACTTCCTCGCCGTTCACATATCGGATGCAGCAGTTCTTGTCACCTGAGGCGGCTTTTTCTTCAAGGAACTTCTTGTGGTCCTCGTTTACCGGGATCACCACCAGAATGTTTTTCTCTAAATCCGCCATGTGTAATCCTCTCCAATCGGTCTTGTCGCTTCTTTTAACCACTCGTTCTCTTCCGCAGTCATATACGGGGAAAGCTTCTCGCAGACTTCTTTATGGTACGTGTTCAGCATTCTCACATCAGACGGCTCCATAACGGAAATATCCACCGCATCGAGATCGATGGGCGCAAATGTCATATCCTCGAAGCACATGAACTGACCGTACTCATTCTTCTCTGCCTTTCTGCAGAGGGACAGGTTCTCAGTACGGATTCCGTGGCTGCCCTCGATGTAAAGACCCGGCTCGTCGGATGTGAGCATGCCCTCCTCCAGAACGCAGGAATCCTGACGCTCCGGAACGATGCGCCAGCGGATGCCGTTCGGTCGCTCATGGACAGCGGATAAGAAGCCAACGCCATGTCCGGTACCATGGTTGAAGTCGAGACCTCTCTCCCAGAGCGGTCCTCTCGCAAGGTAATCCACATTGAGACCCCGGCAGCCGTATAAGAATTTCGCGTTCATCAGACGGAGCATTCCCATCATGACAAGTGTAAAGTGTTCCTTCATCTCGTCCGTCACATGACCGACCGCGATGGTTCTTGTGACGTCCGTGGTTCCCTCATAGTACTGTCCGCCAGAGTCTACCAGATAGAAACCATCTGTTCCCACCGGGCTCTCCTGCTCCTTTGTCGCATGGTAGTGGCACATCGCCGCGTTGGAGCCGAATGCGGAGATCGTCGTGAAGCTCGGTCCGAGGTAACCTTCCTGGGCCTTACGGTAATCCTCCAGGCGCTCTGCGGCCTCTGTCTCTGTGAGTTCCACTTTTCCCGCGTTCTTCTTCATCCAGCACAGGAATTTCGTCAACGCCACGCCGTCCTTTAAATGAGCTTTGCGAAGGTTTTCCATCTCCACCGGGTTCTTCACTGCCTTCATCCGGGAAGTCGGGTTCATAGCCTCCACAATGCGGTTGGAGGCATCGATTTTCTTATAGAGGGCAAAGTTTACCTTACCCGGCTCTAAGAGGACCGTCTCGTTTCTGATCCCTGCCACCGCGTCGTAGATCGCGTCGTATTTTTCGATGGCGACATGATTCTCCTCAAAATAAGCGCAAAGCTCCGGGGAGAATTTGCGGCTGTTAATAAAAAGTCTCGCCTCATCCTCTGTGATCAGGGTGAATGCCGGTGCCAGTACATTTCCGTCGTCGGAATTTTTGCGGATATTAAAGAGCCATGCCACATCGTCAAGGCTTGACAGAATGTGCACGGTCGCGTGTTCCTTCTTCATCGCGGCTCTGAGGCGGGCAAGCTTCTCCGCAACGGTCTCGCCTGCGTACTTCACGTCGAGGACCCACACCTCCGGTGCCGGAAGGATCGGGCGCTCTTCCCAGACCTCACCCGCAAGGTCATCGCCGACGGAAAGTGTGGCATGTTTCTCTGCCATCATGGTCTCAAATTTTCTTCCCTGGGCAGCATTTACCACGCGGCCGTCAAAGCCTAAAACGCCGCCTTCCGGCATATGGTCCATCAGGTATTCCTCAATGGTCGGGACGCCCTCCTCGCCCATCGCCATCAGACGTGTGTCCTGGCCTTCCAGCTCTTTCTTCGCCTGGACAAAATATCTTCCGTCTGTCCACATGCCGGAAAAAGCCTGGGTGATCACCATGGTCCCCGCGGAACCTGTGAAGCCGGACAGGAATGCGCGGCATTTGAAATAGTCCTCCACATACTCAGAATCGTGGAAATCAGAAGACGGAACATAGTACGCGTCCACATTTCTCACTTTCATCAGGGTCCTGAGTTCCCTCAAACGTTCATTTGCCATTTTTTTACCTCCATAAGCAGGAAAAGTTACCGCACACATCTTTGTGGACCGTAACTGTTTTCCTGAATATTTAATACCGGTCAGGCTTGCGCCGCCGGGTCGTTCTCATAATAAGTCTGTGCAGATCCGCATCCGCCTGCTGTTTACAGCAGCGGAATTCCCGCCTTCTTCGCCTCCTCGCGGACCTCATCCGGCCACAAGGAAGACTGGATCTCACCGATATGGGCTTTCCTTAAGAAGAACATACAGATACGGGACTGTCCGATACCTCCACCGATGGTGTATGGAAGCTCTCCGTGTAACAATGCCTTCTGGAATGCAAGCTTCTCGCGCTCCTCACAGCCTGCCGCCTTTAACTGCTCGTGCAGGGAGATCTCGTCCACGCGGATACCCATGGAGCTTAACTCAAGGGCAATGTCGAGAACCGGATAGTAGACGATAATATCGCCGTTTAATTTCCAGTCATCATAGTCCGGTGCACGTCCATCGTGGGGCTCTCCGGATTTTAACTTTCCGCCGATCTGCTCGATAAATACAGCGCCGTGAAGCTTCACGATCTCATACTCTCTCTGCTTCGGGGTGAGATCCGGGTAGAGGTCCTCAAGCTCCTGGGATGTGATAAACTCGATGTGCTCCGGGAGAACATGGCCGATATAGTCGTACTCGTATGCCATATAGTCCTCTGTGATCTTTAATGCCTTATATACGGCACGGACAGTCTCTTCCAGTGTCCCGCGTGTTCTCTCTTCCTTCGTGATCACCTTTTCCCAGTCCCACTGGTCCACATAGATGGAGTGGATGTTGTCGGTGTCCTCATCGCGGCGGATCGCGTTCATATCGGTGTATAAACCTTCACCCGGCTGGAAGCCGTACTGTTTCAACGCGTAACGTTTCCATTTTGCCAGGGAGTGGACAATCTCTGCCTTTCTTCCGCCTTCCTTAATATCAAAGGCAACCGGGCGCTCCACACCGTTCAAGTTATCATTTAATCCGGATTCCGGCGTTACAAATAACGGAGCGGAAACCCGGGTCAGATTTAACTGTTTTGTAAGTTCCTTCTGGAAGAAATCCTTCACGACCTTGATGGCGATCTGGGTCTCTTTTAAGTCAATATCCGGAGTATAACCGGCTGGTACAATAAAATTCATTGTCGTGCTCACCTTTCTATGCAGCATCCAATTTTCTGTCTTTTCCGCCGCCATAAAATGCCAAAACAGCGGCATTTTTCCTTTGCGCTTTATGCTGCCGGTATCCATCATATCATTATTTGGCGGAAAATGGAAGAAAAGTTTCATTCTTCCACACATTTCCCCAAAAACATGTTAAAATAGCTTTAACAGTTTAACATCAAAGGAGCGACCGAACATGAACATAGCGATCGTCGATGACCGAAAGACGGATTCTGACCGGCTTGTCGGATTTATTGATACATATGCGGAACAGCACAGGCTTCAGTGGGGGGCAATGGACCGTTTTTCCAGCGGGGAAGAGTTTTTGGGCGCGTTTACGGCCGGAAAGTATGATCTCATCTTCCTTGATATCTACATGGATGGCATCACCGGGATGGAGACGGCGAAGCGGATCCGGCGGGCGGATCATGGCTGCAGGATCATCTTTATCACCACCTCCCCTGAATTTGCCGTGGAGAGCTACGACGTGAGCGCATCCTTCTATCTCCTGAAACCTATTGAAAAGAACGGTGTGTTCGCTGCCCTCGACCGGTGCGGGCTCCAGGATGCTGAACGCACCAGGGCGGTGGAGGTTGCAACACATTTTGGAAAGACAGTTCTCCCGGTCCACGATATCTCCTACACCGAGTATGTCAGACGGCAGGTTCTCATACACCTTAAGAACGGGCAGGATATGGAAGTCTCCATGAGCCAGAAGGATTTCTCCGCCCTTCTGCTCCAGTATCCGTGGTTCTGCGACTGCATCAAGGGGATCCTCGTAAACTTTGAGGACGTGGATAAGCTTTTAGAAGACCGTTTTCTCTTAAAAAGCGGGATCCAGATCCCTATCAGCCGTCTGAAATACCGGAATGTGCGGGAGCAATTTCTTGAGTATTCCTATTCGAAAGTCCGGGGAGGTCAGTATGGCGGAACTGCTTATTAATGAATTTTTCAGCACTTATCCGTTCCACATGTTCGCGTATCTTCCGTTTCACACGAATCTGCGTTATCCGGGAAAAATAACGATCCTGCTCTCTGCCCTTGCGGAGATCATATATCTGGCAGTCTTCGCGATACTGGTCCATGCGGGGTTTCCAGCCGTATCTGTACAGTATCTTGCGATTCCCATTCTGGGATTTTTTCTCTACCATCTGGTTCAGGCAAACATCGGAATCGTCACATTCCAGTACACCTTTGTCCTTGACTACCTCATGGTGATCCGCGCCTCCTCCTTTTTTATCTGCAGACAGTTTCTGCACTGCGGATTCTACACCTGGCAGTCCGGCGTCACTACGTTACTCCTGGTGCTCCTCACCACCCGGTTTATGATAAAGCGGCTCACAGAGATCATCGACAGTCTCTCCGCGATCCAGGCGCCTGCAATCTGGAAAACCGCATGGCTTCTTCCATTTTCCGCCACGATGATCATCTTCCTTCTCACCGGCAATATCCGGGATGGGAATTTTGATCAGGCAGACCTTTTCGCCAGAGTCCTGCTGCTCGTCTGCATGTTCCTCATCAGCCACACGCTGATCATGCTCCTGCGCTTCTTTAAGGACCAGGCAGAAGCCGCAGCAAAATCGGAGACCATGGAAAAGCTCCTGGAGATCCAGTCAGACCAATACAGCCTTCTCACCGCCAGGATCCAGGACAACCGCCGGGCAAGGCACGATTTCCGCCAGCATCTGGCCGTCATCAGGGACTGCGCCGACCGCGGGGATCTCGCCTCCCTGAAAAATTATCTGAACGATTACGAAAACATGTTCCCGATCCAGGAGGTCCGCACCTACTGCAAAAACTACGCAGTCAACGCGATCCTCTCCTTCTACGCGGAAAAGGCAGAAAAAAACGGGATCTCCATGCAGGTCACCATCCAGATGGCTGACCCGCCGGTGATCCCGGAAACGGAATTCTGTGTTCTAGTCGGAAATTTACTGGAAAACGCAGTGGACGCCTGCGCGGATACCGATGCGGAGATCCAGTCTTTCATCCGACTCCATGTAGTCCAGACCGGCTCCTCCATGCTCTCCATCACCGCCGACAACACCAGCTCCGGAAGTCCGAACTGGTCCGGAGATAAGCTGCTTTCCACAAAGCACTCCGGCTACGGCATTGGAACGGAGTCTATCCGCATGATCGCAGAGCGGTACAGCGGGGACGCGAGATTTAGGTGGAAAGACGGAATATTCTACGCGTCTGTGATGTTAAATCCGCAGGTTTGACCGCTGAGACCGGATTTTCGACCTCTGTTATCTCCTGATGACAATTTCATATCAGTACCTTCAGCTTTTATATGCCCTGAACGGATCATCCCGATTTTGGTCTTACATCCCCGGCACATACACGCCGCTCTCATTCACATAGAGCCCGTCCGGCGTCCTCCCGCTCTTATACATGGCCCCGCTCACCGGATCCAGATAGTAGGACTTGTTGTACAGGGTGATCCATCCTGTGGCCATATATCCGTCCTCCCGGAAATAGTACCACTTTCCGCTGATGTAGAGCCACTCTGCCGCCGCCCATGTGCCATCACCGTAGTCCCACCACCATCTGCCGTCAGCGCTCTGCTTCCAGGAGCCTGCGGCGTAGGATCCGATCTCCCCTGAGCGGACCCAGGCGCTCTTCGTGTTGTTTGTGGACTTCACGGCGCGGACCTCAAAGCTGTAGGATCCAGAAGTTCCCATCAGTCTCGAAAAATCGTACTTCGTTCCGTAGATCGTAAACTCGTCCCCCGTGAGACTGCCGTCCTTTAAGAGGCGGAGCTGGTAATATTTCGCCCCGCTGACCGCTGACCATATTCCCGTTCCGTAGGCATTCGGAGACCAGGCCACACCTGTGGGCGCCTTGACGGTACTTGTGGTGGATGCGGTGGTTTTCTTATCGAATGTCAGGCGGAACGTCAGCTCGACGGTACTTCTGTCATTTTTCTTTACCGCCTTCACGTACTCCGCTTTTCCGTATCCGTTTTTTGCGGAATCGGACAGTGTCAGGCGGAAGTCCTTTGAGGCTGTCCCGGAGAAATAATAATTATCCTCGTCCGCTACCTCCAGCGTCACCGTGATCTTCGGTGGATTGGACTCCGTATAGCCGTTTCCGTCGTTATTTTCGATATAAATGTTATCTACATAGTAAAGATCTGTATTATCCCCGTAGGGCGTCACTGTGACGTCCTCAGAGTCATTTTTAAGTCCCACAGTGCTGTCGATGGTCAGGTATATCTTTCCGACCGCTGTCTTGCTGGCTGCAAAAGCCGGAAACGCCGCAGTCACTGCCAGAACCGCCGCCAGCAGAAATCCCGCAATCTTCTTTCCAAATTTTTTCATGTCTTCTCCTTCCCGTAAGAAGTTCCTCCACTCGCTTCTCTTTATCCCCTCATATACCAGTTTGTGCAGAAAAACGTCCATGCAGAACAATTCTGCCGTACATCCTCCTGCACAAATCCGTCAGATATTCTTTCATTATCTGTTCTTAAAGATCTCAATGATCGCCCTGACCATCTGGACCAGCATGTTCCACATTCTCTCAAGCGGGTTCACATCCGCCTTCGCTGTCTCCGCATCGAGAAGCTCCGCGTCATCGTCCACGCTGATCTCCTCGGTTCTCATGATGATCTGCAGGGTGTTCGGCTCCGCGTTCTCATCGGAAGTGAAGGAAACCTTCTCCGCGTTTGGATCCATATTTAAGAAATTGTTGTCGTCCTCCATGTCGTTCCACTCATTGTCCATGGTGTCCTTCATAGTCCGGCCGGCCTTTCTCATGGAGCTGGTGCTGTCGAGGACGCTTAAACTCTTGTCGAGGACATTCAAACTTCCCTTGATGGAGTCCTTCGCCGCCGCGTCAAGGCTGTCCGCGCTGGCACGGACGGTATTCTGTACCAGAGTCAGGGAATCCGTGCTCTTATTAAGGGCATCCGTGGTTCGGTTTACGAGCTCCCCGGAATCATCCAGGGCTGACTGGAGATCCGGGTAATACACATCCAGGGAGTCCTTTAACGCCTTCACATCCTCGATCAGATAGTCCATCTGGTCTGTGGTCTGTGCCAGGTATTTTGATGTATTGGATACATCGTCGAGCATATCTGCTGTATCTGCCACAAGGGCATTGCTGGAGGAAGCCACCTGGCGGAGCGCTTTCTCCTTCTGCTTTAAGATTCCGATAAGTTCCTGGGCATTCAGCATTCCCGCATGTCCGGCGGAGGTGTCTGCTCCCGCTGCTGCCGCTGCCAGTGCCTGGGTATCTTCATCCCCTGCCTCACCGTTGCAGTAATCTGCGATCGCGTCCTGCATGGACTCCTGGGCAGAAGCCAGGTTTTTGATAAACTCCAGAACGCTCTGCTGAAGCTGTATGTCAAGCTTTTTGATCAGCTGAACGGAAGCGACTACGTTTCCAATACTGCCGGACGCGCCCTCAGAGCTATCCCTTAAGCCCCGTAAGCTCGTGTCCAGTCTGCGGATCGGCTCCTGCATGTTTCCGAGTGTGTTGACAACGTCTGTCATGCTGTTGTGGGCAACCTCGGAGGCATCCTTTGCAGTCTGGATATACGGAACGATGGTTCCAAGCTGCTCGGAGAGCGCCGTCAGGGAAGCCAGTGTCTGGTCATTGCTGTCCAGGATCTCGTCCTTGGAACCGCTGATGACGCCTCTCGCGCTCTCCGCCTCATTTAAGCCCTGGCGCAGCTCGTTGACGCCGCTTCTCATGGCCTCGACGGAAGCCGCCATCTGGTCCATGCTGTCGTATAACTGGTCACCGGCATCCTTCCAGGTGTCCTTGGCGTCCTTCAGGTCAACGATGTGCTCTAAGTCTTTCACCGTTCCCGGAACCATCGCCATGATGACACCGGAGGTCTCAAACTTGTCGCTGCCGATGCGGATCGTGTAATCGCCCTCCTCGCCCGGAAGCGCCGTGTACATGATCGCGGTCTGGGAACCGAGGCTCTGGGTCTGGGAATCTTCCGCTTCCACACTGTAGCACTTGCTCATATCAACAAGCATCGCTACCACTAACATCATATTGTTCTTATAGTAATCTCTCGCCGCCTCATTCGGTGTCGCTGTCACATGTACCTCCACCAGACCGGAAGCACCCGCAAGCTTCTCAGCGTCCGTCGGGACGCCGTTTAATTTGTAGGACACATCCATGGTCCACGGAAGTGTCACCGCGTCCTTATCGATCGCTCCCTTATAGTAGAAATATCCCTTGGTGTCCGCCGGGAGATTCCATGTGACCTTTCCGTCACTGATCTCCGGAGCTGTGTTGTTGGTCATATTTGTCACATCAAGATAATTTCCATAATCCGTAAAGCTTGTGAGACCATTTAAGCTCACACCCTTCACGACATTCACCTTATCAACGGAACCATAGTAATCCAGGTTCACGTACATCGCTTCATCGACGCTCACAGACGCCTCTGCCGCATAGACCGGCGCAGAAACAAGGCTGGTGCAGAGTGTGACAGCCGCCATGCCCGCTGCCATGATCCTTCTATTTTTCTGTCTCATCACCGTTCTCCTCCATTTCTTCTCTATCTGTCAATTCCGGCTCCGATTCCCTGCTGGCCGCCGCCTCGTTCTCATCGTCCTCGTAGGGATCTCCGCCTTCATCTGTACTCTCTTCTGTCTCGTCCCCGTTCTTTCCGGAACGTCTCTTCTCTCTCTGGTTCTTCACACGGCGGTGCAGGCGTCTCGCAAGAGCTGCCGCCGGTTTCTCGCCGACGATAAAATTGTCAAATAATGTTAACAGCAGCGGAAGCACCGTCAGTACCAGCACAAGGCTGAACAGTCCGCCTCGTCCGATCAGGTGTCCCAGGTCCGCGATGGCCGTTGTGGACGAGATCATATACACGATATATCCGGCCAGCGTGATGATGGATCCGGAAGTAAAAATCGAGGAACAGGACGCTGCGATGGCCTCCACACATGCCTTTTTCTTCGGCAGCGTCTTTCTCTTCGCCAGGTAGTTGTTTGCAAGCAGGATCGAGTAATCGACCGTGGCACCCAGCTGGATACTGCTGACGATGATATAACCCATGTACACCATCTCGACACCCTGGAAATACGGCATCGCCATGTTGATGAAGATCGCCACCTCGATGGGAATGATGACGAGGATCGGCATGACAGCCGACTTGAAGCTCATCATGACGACGAGGAATACGCCCGCCAGGGACAGAACATTTACATTCTCATAGTCCTTTACGATGAAGGACTTGATATCCTGGGTGGACGGAGTCTCACCGACGAGATAGCTTCCTTCCGGGTAATACTTCTTTACGATCTCCTGGATCGCGTCGGAGTCCTTGAATGCCTCGGCACTCTCGGTCTTCGTTCTCGTGTAGATCAGCATCCGGCAATAGCCGTCTTTATGTAAGAGCTCCACCGTGGACTTCGGGAGAAACTCTTCCGGGATCCCCTCCGGCAACGTATCCGCTAAAGCTGTAACGTTCTTTACATAGGATAGATCCTTGATCTCCTTCGCCATGGCCCGCTCATTGACCTCCGATGTGTTCGGATAGAGGGCGAGCAGCATGTTGCTTCGGCCGAAGATCTTCGTGATCTGCTGGTCATCTTCATAAACCTGTGTTCCCTCCGAGGCACCCATGGAGTCATTTCCGTAAAGGAAATCGTTCAGGCCCTGGGCCGTGTATGCAAGCGGTGTCACGAGGACGATCACCGCGAACACGATGGGACGGATCCGGTAGATCGCTTTTCCAAGTCCGTGGAAATCCGGCATAAAGGAACGGTGCTTTGTCTTCTCATTGAGCTTCGCGAACTTCAGGATCATCGCCGGCATGAAGAAGACGACTGTCAGCAAGCTGAATACGATACCTTTCGCCAGGACAAGACCCAAGTCAAATCCGATAGAGAACTTCATCGTCACAAGGGCCAAGAAGCCGACGACTGTCGTCAGGCTGCTGGCGAAGATGGAATTGATCGCCTCCTGAACGGCGTTGATGATCGCGTCCTCCTCGTTCATTCCCTGCTTTCTGTAGTTCATGAACGCGTCAAGCAGGAAGATCGAGTAGTCCATGGATGTTGCCAGCTGCAGGATGATCGACACGTTTTCCGTCAGGAACGAGACGGTTCCGATAAAGATGTTCGTTCCCTTATTAAGCAGGACAGCGACGCCCATAACCAACAGGAATAATATCGGTTCCGTCCATGCCGTTGTCGTCACGGAAAGCACAGCGAAGATCATGATCACCGCCACAACGAGGATCTTGCTCATCTCGCTTGCCATGGACTCTGTCATGGATTTGTTCTGGACCGCCATGCCGACGTAGCATCCTTTGTCCCCTAAGAGATCCTTGATCTCGTCGATGGCAGTGGAGGTTCGGGTGGAATCACTCTCCTCCACAAATGTGATATCGTAGACCGCATTCCGGTCTTTGTAATAATCCTTGATCTCACTCTCATCAATGAAGTCTTCACCGGCATAGATATTTACCGTGCTGTCGCACCATAAGACCTGGTCCACGCCATCGATATCGGCAATCTCATCTTTATATTGCTTCGCCTCGTACAGCGAGACGTCCTTCACCATGACCCGCGCCGTTCCGGGATAACCGAACTTATCACGCATAACGTCAAGTCCGATAGCGGATTCCGCCGTTTCCGGAAGATATTTCGTCAGGTCATAGTTTACATTTACAAAGTTCATCGTCAAAAGCGAGAGCAGGCAGCCGATCACGAAGACCGACTCGATCCAGCCGCGTTTATGGATGATAAATGACGCGAGCATGTAGGAAAAGCCGCCGTTCTGGTTCTTTTTCTTTTCTTTATGCCCGCGGAACATGTTTTTTATTTTCTCTCCCATGTCTTCTCTCCTTATATTCCCTGTCCGTAACTGTTCAGTCCCCACACAGGTCATTTTCCGTCACCGTCCACATTCCTACCGTTCCAGAACCACCATGTAATAGTCCTTTCCATTCTGGTTTTCATGGGCAATTCCCATTCTACGGTAGTATTCCAGGGAATATTTTTTATCGTCCTTCCGGTCGAATTTTTCCTGCATCCGGATCATAACAGAATCATACGGATCGTATGTCTCCTCAGGGCCCCAGAGGTACATCTCAAAAAATGTGGCACTCTTTCGCTCCGGAAATGCTGTCTTTACGTAATCGCTTATGGTTCCCTCTCCCGGGATCGTATTTTTGCTCTTGGAATATCCCTTTTCCATAGCGGAAGAAAGTCTTGCCTTTGCGATATCGCAGAGATCCATGTCGAGGACAAATGTGGCGCGTCCATCGTAAAACTCCACATCCCCGTTGTCGTAATCATCCTCCGCCTCCGGATAAGTGTCAAAAAACAGGTCGCTCTTCTCATCATTCATATCATCAAAGAGTTCCTGTTCCTTCTGATCCAGCACGTATACAGGATACGCGCCGCCATGCGTATTCGGGGTTTTCCGCGCATAGGACAGCGTCCCGTCCTTTGTAAACGTGTAGCATGTATTTTCATCTTCTATAAAATCTGTGCTCCAGGCACCGTTTTCCATAAGGTAGTACCACTTTCCCGAGATCTGATTCCATCCCGGTACCGCTCCGAATGTCTCCGGAGCTGCCGCATATGCGGGAACTGCTGTCATTCCCGTGATCATGCAGAGGATCGCTGCCATTCTTCGTACTTCTCTTCCTCGGATCATATGATCGCCTCCGCTTTTTTCTTTTCTTTTCACTTGCAATATTATCTATGTTTATGCTAAAATACTCAAGAACCAGTTTTTGAAAAGTGTACCAAATGAGACAAATTATCACTTTTTGTCCAATTTGGAATGGATAGAGGAGTTTTGTAGTTTATGATAAAATTACCGATCCAGGAAGAACATGTTTCTGTCCGCAGGACCTACCTGCTTTTGATGAAGGCGCTCCTGGACCTTCTGGCGGAAATGCCTTTTGAGAAGATCTCCCTCACTGATCTCTGCCGGGTCTCCATGATCTCCCGGTCCACGTTCTACCGGTATTTTGAGGACAAATATGATCTTCTGCACTACTGCGTGAACATGTACATTGAGGGACTCCGCCCGGTGGAGGATCTGATCTACTTTAAAAGCACCGATTCCCTGCGTCAGTTTTTAGAATATCTGATCGCTCAGGTGGATGAGAATATCACTCTCTACCGCCGGATCTACCAGACGAACAAAAACGGCTCCCTGATGTTCACGATCCAGGGAGACCTGGCGAAGATCCTCACGGAGAGCGGCTGGCAGGGCGAGAACCAGGGCGTTCGGTTAAAGATCCCGCTCCCACTCTATGTTTCGTTTATGTCAAGCTTTTATCTGACGACGCTAAGATCTTATTTAGAGCTGGCGGATGAATATGACGCGAAGACCTTCGTGGAAAGCGTCTGCCGCTTTGCGCTCAGGGATTTCTGGGAGAAGGCTGACGGCTGATCCGGCAGCCTCTTTTTCCACTGTCCGGAATCCGTTTCTACTTAATATAATATGGAAGCTTCCCGCAGGTCTTTTAACTGCCCTGCTTCCTGTACTTTGGTTCTGTTATTATCCGCATAGTAATGCCGCTCTGCGTTTCTTTCCGAATCCACCGGGCGGCATCTTTTTTCTCTTATTTCATCTTTGCCCGCTCATCCCACACCGTAACATCGATTCCGGCGATCTTTGATGTGAATGCGGTTCCATCGTTCTTTTCGAAGTGTTCCCATGCCCGGAGCACATACTTAAAGCCTATGTACTGTAATGGCAGGTTGCAGTATACCATGAGGATATTCGCGAAATCGCTGAGATCCCACAGGGCACTTAAGTCCATGCCCGCAATGTTCGTGATAACGCCGAAGGAGATGACTACCAGGCAGAGCACGCGGATCGTGTTAATAAAGGCAGGTCTCGTGGAGATCCGGTTCGCGCACATTTCCGCGAAGGACATAAATCCCACAAGGCAGGTAAACGCGAACAGACCGAAGCAGACGCTGACGAGCATCGTCACGAGGTGATAGATCGTTCCGTTCCCGGTGAGCGCTCCGCAGGATGCTAAGAACCTGTCAAGTTTTCCGAGTTCAAACCATGCTGCGCTGTCCTCCGTGAGCCACACTCTTCCCATGACAACGACGAATCCTGTCAGGGTGCAGATCACGATGGTATCTAAGAAAACGCCAAGCGCCTGGACACAGCCCTGGTCACAGGGATGCTTTGCGTCCGCCGCCGCTGCCGGCATGGTGATCGTTCCCTGTCCAGCCTCATTTGACATAAGGCCTCTCTTGATTCCCTGGCTCAGCGCGATACCGAAGGCACCGCCGAAGACTGCTTCCGGCCGGAAAGCCTCGGAGAATACTGCTCCGAAGAACCACGGGATTCTCGGGATATTAAATACGATGAGAAGAATGACTGTCAGGATATAGATCACTGCCATCACAGGAACTAAGAGGTCTGTAACCTTTGTCACCTTCTTGATTCCACCAAAGCTGATGACCGCCGTCACCGCGATGAGGACCGCGAAGGAGATCCAGTACAGGACGGAGTTTGTCTCGATGACGGTTCCCGTAAATACGCCCGCGATCGCTCCCACCGCGGAGATCGTGTTGAAGCCCTGGGCCGGGAAGCAGAGGAACGCATAGATAATGTAGAGGACACTGAGCGCCGCTCCTGCCCATGCCGCATTCTTTAAGAGTCTTCTTCCGTAATACGGCAGGCCGCCCACATACTCATCATCTTTTCTCTCCTTAAAGATCTGGGAGAGTGTCGCCTCAACGAAAGCTGTGGACATACCAAAGAAGGCGGAGATCCACATCCAGAACAGGGCGCCCGGACCGCCGGTGGAGATCGCGCCGGTGACGCCTAAGATATTTCCGGGGCCGACACGCATGGCCGTCGACAGGAGGAATGACGCCAGGGATGAGATTCCTGTGCCGCTGCTCTTCTGTCTCATCAGGACGTGGAGTCCGTGGCGGAATTTCCGCACCTGGATAAACCGGAGTCTGAATGTAAAATAGATTCCTGTTCCCACTAAAAGGATGATCGCCAGACTGAAGTTTCCGAGGATCGGGATATTCGCGTACCAGTCAAAGTTCGTCGGGAAATCCCAGAACAGGTTCGAGACGATCTGGATCTTTCCGCATATGACATTTACGGCCTGAAACAACGCTTCCATAGCTTTTTCCTCCTCATAATTCAATTTTTCTGTACTGTCGGAAATTTTTCTGGGATGATTCTCCGCAATGATCCCCGGCATCTCTCATTTGAATTCAGATTTCCATTAAGATTTAAAAGTATTTATGCCTCATCTCTTAAAAATCCAAGTTCTATTTTGTATATGTTTCTATAATATATCTCTTATTAGAAATTTTCAAGAAAATTTACAAATTATTTCGGCAGACTGTCCGCCACGCAGAGCGCTCCATATCCCAGCCTCGGATTCGGATAGGCCAGCTCAGAAGGAAGTCTTCTCGCTCCTTTTCTTAAGTACGCCTTCACCTTCTCCCCATAAAGATACGGATCATTCTCCCTGACGATCCCCCACTCCATGAGAAGCGCCGCGGCCCCGGTGACAAGGGGCGCCGCGAAGGATGTTCCGGTGACAGGGGAATAGCCGCCGTCCCGGTCCGGGGCCATGATTCCCACCCCTGGGGCGGCGAGGTCCGGCTTCTGGGCGCGATAGACCCTGGTGTCCCCGCGGCCAGAAAACGGGGCATAGATTCCGGTCCCGCTGTCATAGGCGCCCACCGTCACCGGTCGGAACGCCGTGGAGGGAATCGTCAGGGTCGTATCCGGCGACGATTCCAAAAATTCCGTGTCCCGCCCGACTGCCGCCGCGGAGGGAAGCCAGAGATCTGCTGCCGTCTCCTCATCCCCTGTCCCGAGGAATCGGAATGTCCAGATCCCGCTCTCCACATAAGTTCTTTCCGGCACAAACTCAATATAGATCTCCTGGGCCGCATTAAAAGGGGACGGTTCCCCGTAATAGATCAAAAGTTCCGTCTCTCCGACCCGGATCCGGTCCGTTCCCCTCACCGGGACAAGCTCGATCTCCGCACCGCCAAAGGGATCCCTCAGAAAGATCCGCATCCCGTCCTCATAGTTTTTCCAAATCTGCATGCCGAATCCCGTCTCGTATGTCCCAACAGAGAGCCGGATCTCCGTGATCTTCCCGGGTTCGATCACAGGTCTCGCATGTCCCCCGGAGTCCCCCTCATTTCCCGATCCGGTGACGAAGACAAACTGCCCCATCTGTGCAAGAGAATCGAGGTACCGCTCTAAAAGTCCGCCGCCGTCGTGGGATCCATATGTATTTCCAAAGCTCAGATTCACTGCCATGGGGCGTCCCAGTTCCAGAGCTTTCCGCACCGCGAGATCCATCCCCCGCATGAGTTCCGTGGTTCTCGGAAATCCAACTGAATCCGGGATTCCGAGACGGACAATGATAAGTTCACTCTCATAGGCCGCCCCGCGGTACAGTCCGCCGCTTGTTCTCCCGTTTCCAGCCGCGATCCCCGCCACCGCCGTGCCATGGCCGCTGGTATCCAGGGAAAGACCGCCTGTTCCGCCGGATTTATTCTCTCCCCGCAGGATCTCATTGATCTCCCGCCTTTCATATGTTTTCCCACTGATCTGGTCATCCAAATACAGGATTCTCGTGGTTCCGTCCTCATTCCGGAAGTCTTCATGAAAGATGTCGATTCCCGAGTCGATCACCGCCACCAGGACACCTTTTCCCGTAAGCCCATCGGTCCCTGTCTGCACCGGAAGAAAACAGGAGGCCGCCCTCGCCCGGTTCAGGGCAAAAAACAGCCTCTTTGGTTTTTCCGCATATTCAATTTCGGGGAGTGCGATCACCCCCGGGACATCCCGCTCCGGGACCCGCAGGATCGCAAAGCTGCTTAAAAGGTATGTTCCGGAGACACCCGGAAACTGCTCATTCAAAGTGCTCTCCAGGTTCCCATGGTATTTCACGATGATCTCCCATGTCCGCTCCACCCTGTCATATCCCACGTTCAGCTCTTCTGTCCGCTCCCTCATCTCCTCCGGGACGGAAAGCGCCAGATTCAATAAATTTTCCGCCTTCTGATCTTCCATCTCTGCCGCGCCACATCCATTCTATATTCTGTCTGTCCCGCATTTTTCCATGCCGGTTCTGAAAGACAGATCCCATTCTGAATATTTTATGCGGCATGCTTTATTTAAGACTTTCGTTTTCTCAAAAACAATATTAAAAAGCCCCCAGAGCCATCGGGACCGGGGGCAAATGTCACGTCTTATTTAATTACTGTGCTGTTGTCATACTCATAACGATGCTGTTGAGAGAAGCTACATCTTTGGTTCTTCCAGTTGTCTGGACAACTACCATATAGCCGTCCTGCTTGCGGCAGTAGTACGTTCTTGATGTCTTCTTTCCGCTTACTGTTACCTTGGAGTACTGCTGGTTTGCGATCGTCACAGTCTCAGCTGTTGTAGCCTGACCTTTCTGCCCTTTCTCGATTCCTGCAAGAGTATTTGCGAATGTCTGGGCATCCATATCCTGCTTGTCCTTCATATTAAGATAGTAGACTTCCACATCACCGAAGTCTGTGCTCATATAAAGATCATGTGTCAGGGACGGTCTTCCGATTGCCGCATACTCGCCGCCTGTGTACTGGTCAGCTGCCTCGAAATCAGACTCTGTTGTTCCGATGATCTGCGGGATGCAGAGGTTAGACCATGTATTATAGTATCTTCCGCCTGTAACGTGTCCCTTCGGCGCTGTCTGAACCGGAGCAACCCAGCTTCCGTCATCGCTGAATGTGTAGGATACGCCGTCGATGGTTCTTGTTGTATTATAGATCATAAGGTTTGTGGACGGATCGATATAATACCACACATCATTTCCGCGTCCATCACCATCTTCAGCCTTGATCCAGCCGCTCTTTAAGTTTCCGTTGGAATCATAGTAGCGCCAGGTATTTCCGCTGCCTTCCCAACCGTACTTTGTCTCTGTCTCGTTCTCATCCGCAAGAGCAGTCACCATATTTACACTGCCAATTGCTGCAGCGAGAGCTGCCATGAGCATAACTTTCTTTAATTTCATTTGAAATCCACTCCTTTATGGGTTTTTATCAGCTAAAGTCATTATACAGGGGTTTTCAGGATAACGCAAGCGCTAAGGGCTGGAAAAAGCACGGCTTCATGAAAACTTAAGAAAGAAGGCTTTTTAATAATCATTTGCTTTTCAGCTCCCGTTTTAAAAATGCCAGAAGATTCAGTTTCGCCCGCTCTTCGGTGTCTCTTCGCCTCGTCTTCACCTTTTTTACGACCTTTCCCTCCTGGTCGCGGCGGATGTGGTAGACGATGCGCAGGTATTCTCCGACTTCTTCCCAGGCTTCGCGGCTCTCCGGGATCAGGTCGAGGCCCATCTGGAAGACGTGGAACATGCCGTCATAGACGGAGCAGCGGACCTTTACGCCCTCTTCCCTCGCCTTCTTTGCGGCGGCCCTCGTGTCATCTAAGAGGACCTCGTAGGCGCCGACCTGCATCAGCATCGGCGGGAATCCCTCGAAGTTTCCGAAAAGTGGGGAAAGATAAGGGTCCTTCTTGTCCGCGTTCCCGATATAGCTGCACTGGTAGAGCATGTTTTCCTTCGAATTTCCGAACAGGGGATCGATCGTGTAATTCTCCTCATAGGACGCTCCGCTGAGGGTCACATCCGTCCACGGGGACATGGTGATGATACCCGCAGGGAGCGGCAGGGCGTGGTCCTTCGCGTAGAGGCAGAGCGCCAGGGCAAGTCCGCCGCCCGCGGAGTCTCCCGCGATGACGATCTGTTCCGGGTCGTATTTCTTCTCGTTTAAAAGCCATTTGTAGGCGTAAACAGCGTCCTCAAGCGCCGCAGGGAACGGATGTTCCGGCGCGACGCGGTAGTCCGGTGTCAGGACATCCGCACCGAGACCCAGTTCCGAGTATTTTACCGCAAACCGGCGATAAATGTTTTTCATCGGACCAATATAGCCGCCGCCGTGGAGTTGTAAGACCACACGGCCTGTGACCGCCTGCTTCGGCTTTAAATATTCCATCACAAATTTCTCTGTGGGAACCAGTTCATAAATATAGTCACCCGGACATCTCCAGGCCGGTTCCACCGGATTTTTCCGGAACTCTCCCGTCTGGATCGGCTTCTTTAAGGATGTCTCCATCACATCCCTCATCATGTCCCGGGTCAGATTCCCGATCATGCTGACTTCTTTCCGGCTCATAGTTCATCTCCTTCTTTATTCTGCGTGTTTCTGGAACTGTTCTTTTTCGCTCTGTTCTTTCTCAAACATGAAACCGCCGGCGCAGTTCTCTCTTCACACTTCTATCTCCCAATAGAATCGTAAGCACCAGCGCACTCACCGAGATTACCACCGATATCACCGTGAGCATCGGATGCTTCGTCCATCCGATCCTTAAGAACACGAGCGGCACAAAGCTCAAAAACGTGACCGCGATCTGGTACATGAAATAGCATTGCCAGTTCATGCGGTTTACAAGCAGCATGAGCAGGATCGCCGCCACCTCAAACAGCACCACACAAGGGATCGCGTAGTCCACGGACCAGCCGTGCAGCCCCGTCATCGTGTCGACCAGCAGCAGGATCGCCTGGATTCCCAGGCATTGCCGCACCAGGATCCCGGACATACTGGCGTGACGCATGACGGAAAACCGCAGCGTCATCGCCACATAGGCCGCCGCTCCCCAGGTGAGAAATGCCCATTTGAACGGGATCTGCCGGTAAGTGGCGAGATTTATGGCCCCCGCAAGGACCGAGACGACAGCCAGGGAAATATAGAAGAGCCTGACAGCCCTCTTTATCTTATTCTTATCGCCGCCGACCACCGGATACCGCCCTTTGTCATGTTCCCGGTCGGAAATCCCGTTGCTCTCGAGTTCCACAGGGATCCCCTGCTTTTCCAGAAACCGGAAGAAATACTCCGGCAGCCGGTTCTCCGCCATAGCGCTGGCAAAGGAGAGGCAGAGTTTTCCATCATAGGCAACCGCCCCGCACTTCATCCTCTGCTTCGGGGACGCGCCCACGAGGAGCTGGAAAGATTCCACTTGATCCCGCAGCTCCTCCCGGACATCCATCCGCCCGATATTTGAAAATGTCATTGTATGGGCGCGGGTGCTATGCAGAAAGATCATCTGCATCGCCAGGTGTTTCACAAACAGCGGGATCGCCCGCACATACCATTTTTTCTCGTTCCCCACATTGTAGGAGATCGTCTTCTCCAGGCGCTCCTTCACGATCTGTTCGTCCATCTGGCGGCTCACCGCCTCCAGGACCTCCGAAAAGCTTTCCGGTGCCCGCCGCTCCGACCAGGAGATATTGATGACCGCAAAGAAATTTGCTAACGTCTCCGACTCGAAAAAACTTCTCAGATTCACCGGAAGATTTAACGCTGCCGGATGCTTCATCTCTTTTCCGTCTGTCTCGGTCTGGATGATGGACCACAAAAGGGCTGCCGCCAGGTATTTCGTGATACTGACTCCCACCTCTTTGCTGCGTTTCTTAAGGTCATCCACATGGAACGTCCCATGGAGCACCGCCATCTGGTCAAAGGGAAGAAACTCCCCGCTCACCTGGATCGCAGGCCGGCTCTCGTAGCGCTTGTGGGGCAGTTTTTTATAATAACGGAGATAATCATCCGCCCTCATCGGAGAAAACTCACGTTTCCTTATCTCCGTTGGAAGACCATTCTTTAATTCCAGATAATGTTCCGTGAGCCGCGAGACAAACCCCACCGCCCCAAGACCGTCTGTAAGGCCATGGAACACCTCAAAGTTGATCCGGCAGCCATAGTAACTCACGCGGAATGGAAACCTCCCGCCCCGGTGGGGATCGATAAAGCGGCAGGGCGCACTCTGCTCCTCCTCCACCACCGGATCCCGGTTATTTGTCTCAAAATAGTACCAGAAAAAGCCCTTTCGAAGCTTTACTCGAAAGTTTTCAAATTCCGGAAGCGTCAGAAGAAGCGCCTTATGCAGAAGCTCCGGCTCCACCGGCTCCTTTAAGACCGCCGCGATCCGGAACACACTGCTCAAGTCCTCCCCGGATACCGCCGCGAAGAGCTTCGCCGTGTTGTCCAGCCGCCGCCATGCGGCACCCTGGATCCGCGGACGCTTTTTTATCAATCCATTAGATAATTTCTCCAAACTGATCTGCCTCTTTTCCGGTATAAAAAAATAACCGGAAAATCGAAATTTTCCGGTACATCAGAAGCAGGGGAAGAGGGGCTCGAACCCCCATCTACGGTTTTGGAGACCGCTGCTCTACCATTGAACTATTCCCCTATATTTTGTTGCTCATCACTTAATGCTTCATTATAATAGCATGAAATGTTTTAATTGTCAACACTAATTTGAAAATTTCTTTCACCAGTTTGAGCATGCGGCATTTGGGATGGAAAAACAGATGCTGCAAGCTTGCTTGCAAGCGGCTGTTTCTCCATTCTAAATGACATATGGCGAACGCCATATGCTTCTTGTTTTCATTGCAAATGAAAACAAGAAGATCGCACCACCCAGCCAACATCAGATCAACTGTATCGCCTCTCTCACATTCTCCACCCCGATCAGCCTGATCCGTTTCTCATCCTTCAGCTTCTCCAGATTCGATTTTGGCAGCAGGCAGCTTGTAAAGCCCATCTTGATAGCCTCGGACACTCTCTGGGCTGCCTGGGAGACGCCTCTTACTTCGCCGGAGAGACCTACCTCTCCGAAGATCAGCATTCCAGGATCCACTTCCCGGTTTTTGAAGCTCGACACGAGTGCCATCACCACCGCCAGGTCCAGGGCCGGTTCATTCATCTTCATTCCACCCGCAATATTCACGTAGGCATCATACCGGCTCATGGCGAAGCCGCAGCGTTTCTCCAGGATTGCAAGCAGAATATTGATCCGGTTGTAATCCACTCCGTTCGCCGTCCGTCTCGCCATACCAAAATTTGTTGCGGTCACGAGCGCCTGGACCTCCAGAAGGATCGGCCTCGTTCCCTCTAAGGAGCAGGCAACAACCGCCCCCGACGCCTCCTTCGGCCGCCCGGAGATCAGCATCTCCGACGGATTCAGCACCTCCGAAAGCCCCTTCTCCTCCATCTCAAACACGCCGATCTCGTTCGTGGAACCAAAACGGTTCTTCACCGCCCGGAGGACCCGGTAGGCGTCGTTTCTGTCCCCCTCAAAGTAGAGCACCGTGTCCACCATATGTTCCAGCACCCGGGGACCTGCCACCACGCCCTCTTTCGTCACATGTCCGACAATAAAGATCGTCACCCCGTATCCCTTCGCGATCTGCATCAGAAGGTTCGTGGACTCCCGGACCTGGCTCACGCTGCCCGGTGCAGAAGAAATATCTTCCCGGAACATGGTCTGGATCGAGTCGATGATCACAATGTCCGGCTTCGACCTCTCGATGGCGCCATGGATCGTATCAAGGTTCGTCTCGCAGAGGAATAAAAGGTCTCCTGTGATCATCCCGATGCGGTTTGCGCGCATCTTGATCTGCTTTAAGGATTCCTCACCGGAGATATAGAGGACACGTTTTCCCGCCCCGGCGAGGTTTCTACAGACCTGTAAAAGCAGCGTCGACTTCCCGATTCCCGGATCACCGCCGACAAGCACGAGACTTCCCTTCACGATCCCGCTTCCGAGGACTCTGTCAAGCTCCCCGAATCCTGTGGGCGTCCTGTCCTGCTCATCGAGAGAGATCTCCGAGATATGGACCGGGACCGCCGTCTTTCCGGCTCCCACCGCGGCGATCTGCCCCGACGGTGCCTTTTTCGCCTGGGCCACCGGCTCCTCAACAAATGTATTCCATTCCTTGCACACCGGACACTGTCCGAGCCACTTTGCGGACTCATAGCCGCACTCTTTACAGAAAAAAGCTGTGTTTTTTGCTTTTGCCACAATATTCTCCCTTTTTATAGCCAAAATGCCATGATACGTTTAGCTGCCTTACCTGACTGCCTGCACCAATCGATATTCCTGCGTGAATTCGCACGACCTTTCTGCAATGCTTTCTTGGTGAACAGAAATATTTCATAAAACAGGAAACGCTCCGAAGTTCATCCCTCGGAGCGCCATAAAATACTACCGTCCATACCCCGGCCAGCAGCAATCTTCAATTTCCTGATTACTTGCGAACAATCTTAACTTCTACTTCCTTGCCCTCATTGAGCTCAACAGAAAGACTCAGCTTGCCGCTCATATTTGTCTTCATTCCGCCGACGCCAACGCCGTCCTCGTAAATCTCGTACTCGCAGTCGTCCTCTAACTGTACGGTGATCTGGGCATCCTCAAAGCCCTCAACCTTGAAGGTAACGGTTGTATCGGTCACTGCAAATTCTGTTACTGCAGTTCCTGGAACGGACTCGTAAACGAACATTCCGTTTCTTTCTAACTTTGTGATTTCCTTAAATGTCTTAACTTTATAAAGATCACCTTCGTGCTCGAAGTCTTCTACCTTGGATTTTGCCGCGAGGCTGTAGTTTCCGAAGCTTAAGGTTCCATTTGCCTCTGTGCGGATCAGTTCGTTGATTACTGACATAATGCTTACTCTCCTTTTGTGTGTTTCAACAAGGACTAAATTTTCCCTATTGCTATTGCTATTGTAATAGGTAACGGTCACAGGCATCCGTCCCTTCTAACCGTTACGTCGTGCCTATGATTTTACCACACTGGCGGAAGTTTTTCCAGCAGTTTGTGGATGTCTTGCTGAAAATTTCAGTTCTCCGTCCTTGCAGGTGATCTTCACGGAATCGCCTTCCCGCACTTTTCCTTCCAGGACCAGCTCCGCGAGCTTATCCTCGATGAGGTTCTGGATCGTGCGCTTAAGCGGTCGCGCGCCGTATTTCTCGTCGTATCCCTTTTCCACAAGGTATTCCTTCACGTCATCCCCGGCATTTAAGCGGATGGACATCTGATTCTTTGTCCGCTTTGCGAGGACATTCAAGAGGATCGTCACGATTTCCTTCATGTGATCCTTCGTCAGCGGATGGAACACGATGGTGTCATCGATACGGTTTAAGAACTCTGGCTTGAACATCCGTTTCACTTCGTCCATGACGCCGGTCTTCATTCTCTGGTAGCGGACCTTCTCATCGTCCTGGGACATGAATCCAAGCTGCTTCGGCGCGATGATGTTCTCGGCGCCCGCATTGGAGGTCATGATGATAACGGTATTCTTAAAGTCGATCTTATGGCCCTGGGAGTCCGTGATGTGACCGTCGTCCAGCACCTGTAAAAGAATATTGAAAACATCCGGATGGGCTTTCTCCACCTCATCAAAGAGGATCACAGAATACGGGTTTCTGCGGACTTTTTCACTCAGCTGTCCGCCGCCCTCGTATCCCACATATCCTGGCGGGGATCCGATCATCTTGGAGACGCTGTGCTTCTCCATGTACTCTGACATATCAACGCGGATCAGGGCGTTTTCCGTTCCGAACATGGCCTCCGCAAGGGCTTTGCAGAGCTCCGTCTTTCCGACACCTGTGGGTCCTAAAAATAAGAAGGAACCGATCGGGCGCTTCGGGTCTTTTAAGCCGACTCTTCCGCGGCGGATCGCCTTCGCGACGGCAACCACCGCCTCGTCCTGCCCGACCACGCGTTCATGGAGAATGGATTCCAGCCTTAAGAGACGCTCCGTCTCGCCTTCCGCCAGCTTGCTCACCGGGATCTTTGTCCAGCCGGAGATCACGTCTGCAATGTCATTCTCGTCGACGGTCAGCTCCCGGCTCTCCTTCTCACTCTCCCATTTCTCCTTCAGCTTGTGGATCTTCTCCCGCTTTGAGGCCTGTTTCTTCTTGATCTCACCGGCGAGCTCATATGCCTCGTCACGGATCGCGTCCTCTTTCTCTTTCTCGAGCTTCTTGATCTCCTCCTCGAGAGTCTTGATTCCCTTCGGCTCCACATAGACGGTCAGTCTCGTCTTGGAGGCCGCCTCGTCCACCACATCGATGGCCTTGTCCGGCAGGAACCGGTCGTTGATATAGCGGGCGGAGAGGCGCACTGCCGCCTTTAAGGCCGCGTCGGTGATCGTCACATGGTGATGTTCCTCATATTTCGGGCGGAGTCCCTTTAAGATCTGGAACGCCTCGTCCTCCGTCGGCTCCTCCACGGTCACCGGCTGGAACCGGCGCTCTAATGCCGCGTCCTTTTCAATATATTTCCGGTACTCTTCAATCGTCGTAGCACCGATGAGCTGGATCTCACCGCGGGCCAGGGATGGTTTCAAGATGTTAGACGCGTCTAACGCGCCCTCCGCTCCGCCTGCGCCAATGATCGTGTGGATCTCGTCGATAAATAAGAGGACGTTCTCCGCCTCTGTCACCTCGTTGATCACATTTTTAATGCGCTCCTCGAACTCACCGCGGTACTTGGATCCCGCTACCATGCCGGAGAGGTCAAGGATCACCACGCGTTTTCCGCGGATCGTATCCGGGACGTCGCCGGAAGCGATGAGCTGCGCGAGACCTTCGATCACAGCCGTCTTTCCGACACCTGGTTCTCCGATAAGGCACGGGTTGTTTTTTGTTCTTCTGCTTAAGATCTGGATCACGCGGCGGATCTCCTTCTCCCTGCCGATGACCGGATCCAGTTTTCCTTCTTTTGCGAGGACTGTAAGGTCGCGGCTGTAGGCATCAAGTGTCGGTGTGGCGCTCTGTCCGCCCCGCTGCTGGCGTCCCTGGGCCAGGTCCTCTTTTCCTGCGTTTCCGTCCTCACCCATGGCGGATAAAAGGTCGATGTAGACCTTCTGAATGTTGATATTTAAGGTGTTTAACAGGCGGACTGCCACACAGTCCGATTCCTTTAATAATGCCATCAGAATATGCTCGGTACCGATTAACGGCGCATGGAACCGGACAGCCTCTTTATAGCCGTTTTCCAGCACATGTCTCGCGCTTGGAGTGTAGCCGTCCCGCTCTTTGGTGGCTGTATTCTGATAGGAAGAGACAAGCTGCTCCACAAGAGCCAGCAGTCTGTCAAGCTTCACCTCGTTGGCCTCGAGGACCATGGCAGCGGTACCGCTTCCCTCCTCGATCAGCCCGACCAGGATGTGCTCCGTTCCGATCACAGGGGAACCCATATCCTCCGCCGCTTCACTGGCGAGAACCAGTGCCTCCTGGGCTTTTTCTGTATATTGTGCCATCTGTTCTAATTTCCTCCTGAACTTTTCCGTCAACTGCGTAACCATTCAATCCATTCATAGTTACGAACATAACTCCATTCCAAATCAACTGCGCCGATTAAAATTTTGCCTCCCTGCCTATGTTTTCTTTCGGTCGGTGCAGCAAAAGCGCAGATCTGCTGAACCGTCAACTAATTTTCTATCTCTATGATCTCCGGCAGCCGCCTTCTCAGGAACTCTGCCCGGGCGGCATCCAGCTCATCCTTGTCAAGCGGGCGGTCCGCCAGACTCAAAAGGTTCGCAGGCTGGATCCCCAGCATCAGACCGTATACAGAGTACGGTTCCTTCACTTTTAAGATCCCATCCGTGATTCCTGTCATGATCTGGGACAGGAATTCCATTCCGTCTTTTCTCGTCAGCCGTCTCGCGTACTTTAAGACGCCGTAGGATTTATAGCATTCATCGGCCGCCTGCACCGGCTTTCTCTGACGGTATTCCCGGCGTACCCGCCGTTCCTGGACATCCAGCTCCAGGGCTGCCTTCCTGACGATATCGATGATCTCCCGCTCCGTCTGTCCTAAGGTTTTCTGGTTTGAGATCTGGTACAGGGAGCCGAAGTTCTCCGCGCCCTCACCGTACACGCCCCGGACCTGGGTCCCGAACCGGCCCATATCCGCAACGAGACTGTTGAAATTTTTATTCTTGGACAGCATCGGCAGGTGCAGGACCACCGCTGCCCGAAGTCCTGTGCCCACGTTTGTGGGGAACGAGGTCAGATAGCCGTATTTTTCATCGAAGGCGTAATCAAAACGCTCGCTGATATAGTCATCGATCTTATCTGCTCTCTCGTAAAGCTGCTCCAGAGTCAGCCCCGTCTGCAGCGTCTGGATCCGCACATGATCATCCCCATTTAGGAGGATCGCCGTTGATTCGTCCTCCGACAGGATCATTCCCGTCGGGTCTTTCTTCTTCATTACACTGCGGTTGATCGCCCGGCGCTCTAAAAGCGCTGTTTTTTCCAGGTCGCCCATCCGCTCTAAGTGTGTAAACTGATACTGCATCCGGTCCATGGACGCGATGCCGGTGAGTCCGCCGAGAAGCTTCTCCGAAAGCTCCGCGCTCTGCTCCTTGGTGAGGCAGCCAGGAAACGGATACTCTTTCAGATTTCGAACCAGACGGACACGGCTGTAGATCACATTTGTGCCTGCTTTTCCCGGTACTTCATACCATTTATCCATTCTGTCTCTCCTCTTTCAACGCCCGGATCTCATCCCGGAGCTTCGCGGCCTCCTCGTACTCTTCCCGGCGCACCGCGTCTTTTAATCTCGTCTCCATCAGGCGGATCTTCTCTTCCTTTGAGAGTTCCGGAATATTCACCGGATCCTCTCCAGTAGTTCCCACCCCGTTCATTTCTTCCATCTCGGACCGGTATCCCGCCGGACGCTTTCCGACGTGCTTTTCGCTGCCCTGAAGATGACGGATATTGTCGCTGATCAGAGGATCAAACACGCTGTAGCAGTCCGGGCATCCGAACCGGCTGTCCTTTACAAATTCCTCATAAGTCGTTCCGCAGGTCGGGCACACGACGCCGGAGTACTTTTCATCTTCTTCCTCCGTCTCCTGGGTTCCAAGAAGTCCGGAGAGAAGTTTTCCTAACGGGAATTCTCCCTCAAAGAGAGCTGAGAACTGTCCAAGGTCCGCATGGGCGGCACACTGGGTACAGAGGTTGTGCTCTGTCTTCACGCCGTTGATCACTTCCACATATTTTACGGTTGCTTCCCGCTTTTTGCAATGTTCACAAAGCATACTGCCCCTCCTTTATGCCTGTCCGCCAAACTCATCATAGATCTGGTCTACAAGGCTGTGGATCTCATCTCTGCCGACATTTTTACAGATTCCCCGGGCAACGATCAGCGCGAGGTCGTTCTTCATCTCTTCCATCGTCCGCAGTTTATCCATATCCAGGGCGATCACGGCCCCGCGTCTGCGGTCCAGGCGCAGAAATCCTTCCTGTTTCAATACAGCATATGCCTTGTTGACTGTATGCATGTTAATTCCGATCTCATCTGCAAGCTGTCTCACCGACGGGAGACTATCCCCATCGTGAAGCACATCCATTGCGATGCCGCAGATGATCTGGTTGCAGAGCTGGGTATAGAGTGCTTCTTCACTGTCAAAATCGATCTTCAGTACCATTTGATCACCATCTTTTTTCTTAATATTTTTGATGCCGGGACCGTTTATGCGTTTCCGGTATCATAGTATTCCATTTGTTATATGTGTATAGTAACAGATTGTGTGGTGTTCGTCAAGTGAAACCAAAGTTTATTCGTACGTATGTTCTACTTTCATTTTTGCCTGCTTTGCAGTTTCGCCTCAAAGTATTATATTTTCCTACTCTAAGTCCAGACGTCCATCCGCCGACCGGTTATCCGCGATCCGCTCGATAGTCCAAGTAATATCTGAAGCTTTTGCTTTCAGCGCGTTCCAGACATCCGGGTCCTGATATATATGAAACAGCGCTCCAAAGATCACGTCATACTCTCTCTTCGCGCCTTCCGGCAGGCCCGTCGCCTGGGCGATCTCCGCAAACCGGTACCTCGCCGCCTTTGGGAACTGGTCTTTCTTCATCTCATCCCCGGAATTTTCATAGACATACGCCCCGAATCCGCCCTTCACGGCATCCGTTTTCGAAAACCGGAGTTCTTTCTTCTCCTCATCCAGAGAATAATTGCAGGAATAGAGTACGTTTCCCCTCTTATCTTTGAAGGTTCTATATGCCCCGCCCGACGGACAGTACACAAACCTCCATCCGTCATCCCGGAACTTCTTTCTCCAACCATCCGGGAAGGCGTTGATATACACGGCGATCTCATTTTTCTCGGCCTCGCTCACCGTCTTCGCCGTTCCATCCGCGTTGACCGCCAGAATATCCCCCGCCGGATCCGGCTGTCCGTCGTAGTCGGTGTAGGAAAAGCCCGCGTACTCATTTACCCGCATGCTTCCATCCGGGCGGAACGCGTATGTCTTTCCTTTTATTGTGCGGACAGCTTCCTTGTTCATCTTTCCGTCCGAGTCAAACCAGTACCAGTTTCCCTTATCCTGAAACCACTGGATCTTCGCGTTCCCCGCGGAATCATAGTAGTACCAGTTTCCGCCGCCCGGACCGTCGTACTGCCAGCCCTCGGAGAGGGAACCGTCCTGGTTGAAATGGTAACGGATGTTTCCCACCGTCTTCCATCCGGTCTCCATGATCCCGTTTCTGTCAAAATGGTACCACTCGCCGTCGATATCCTCCCAGGTACCCCGGGCTTTGCGCCCATCCGAGTATGTGAAGGTGTAACCGGCATCCGTGAGCGTCCATTTTCCATCCGCAGCGAAAGATGTTATAGTCTGCACAGCAAGCAGGATGCCGACAGCGCCGATCAGGATAAGTGTTCGTTTTTTCTTCATGGTCACTCCTCCTTTCCGTTTTTATCAAATGCTGGTAACTATTCAGTACCTTCATAGTTACGCGCAAAAATTCATTCCAGATCAGCTTTGCTGATGGGGTTTTTGCCTTCCGGAACCGGAATTACGTTCTTTATGCCTCATTATCTTGAATCCCGCTTTAAAATACCTTATACTAAACAGGAACTCAAAGTATGTACATGAAAGGAACCTAAATATATGAAACGATTTTTCGCCTGGGCCGGGATCCTCATCATCGCCGCGGTCTTCCTCGCCCTCATCGTCCTGACCTTCACCGGTGGCCCGGAGAATGTCATCCTGGCGCTCCTGTTCTGCGTCATCGTCATCCCGGTGATGCTCTACGGCTACGCGCTGATCTTAAAGTACGTCCGAAATAAAAACAAAAGGGATAACTAACAAAATCCGTAATCTTTCGCCATCTTTTCCAGACGGTCAGCAGCCGCCTCAAGCGTCTCTTTCCCTCTGGAAAAATGCAGGCGGATGTAATTGTTTATCGACTCCTTAAAGAAGCTGGAACCCGGCACAGCTGCCACACCGTAATTCTTTATCATCCATTCACAGAATTCCAAATCTGTCCAGCCGGTAAACTCCGGCTTCTCAAGAAATCCCGAGATATCCACGAGAACAAAATAGCTGCCCTGAGGTGTCGTGTGGGAAAGTCCCATCTGCTCCAACCTTCCACAGAGATAATCTCTCTTTTCTGTGTAGAGATCCTTTAACCATTGATAGTACTCTGGTCCAAATTTCAGACCAGTAACTGCCGCTTCCTGAAGCGGTGCCGCAGCGCCTACGGTCAGGAAATCATGGACCTTCTTCGCCGCCTCGATCACATGTTCCGGTCCGATCAGATAGCCGAGTCTCCATCCGGTCATGGAGTATGTCTTTGAGAGGGAGCTGCAGGTGATCGTCCGCTCATACATTCCGGGCAAAGCAGCCATGGAGATATGGCGGTTCTCACCGTAGATAATGTACTCGTACACCTCATCCGTGATCACAAAGGCGTCATACCGCTTTGCGAGCTCCGCGATCTCCTCCATCTCTTCCATCGTAAATACTTTTCCACAGGGATTCGACGGATTACAGAGGATCAGTGCCTTCGCACCGGCCTGAAACGCCCGTTCCAGAGCTTCGCTGTCATAATGGAAATCCGGCGGCACAAGCGGCACATAGACCGGATCTGCCCCGGAGAGGATCGCGTCCGCCCCATAGTTCTCATAGAACGGGCTGAACACCGCGACCTTATCTCCCGGATTGCACACGGTCATCATCGCCGCCATCATCGCTTCCGTTCCCCCGCAGGTCACAACGATCTCCTTTTCCGGATCGATCTCACGGGCAAATTTCTTTGTATACATTTCTGCCAGCGCGTCCCGGAAATTCTTCGCCCCAAAGGTGATGGAATACTGGTGCGGGCCATACTCCGCCGCTTCCTTTAACGCGTCCAGGATCTCCTGCGGCGGATCAAAATCCGGGAATCCCTGACTTAAGTTAATGCTTCCCGGTGTCATATTGTTGATCCTTGTCATCCTGCGGATGACGGAGTCTGTAAATGTCTGTACTCTTCTGCTTAATTCCGGCATATGTAAAACCTCTCTTCTATTGTCATGTATGATGTCTTTCCGGTATTCCGATCCTTCCGCGCGCACATCTCAGTATTACGTTCCGAATCGTCCCTCTGTTCTAATATCTTATCACAACTTTCATGACAGACCTATTGATTTTTCTTTACATTTCTATAAAACTTCCCCCGGATCATTTGTGTTGTCAAAACCAAAAGCGACAAGCCTAATTCATAAGCTCATCGCCCTTAATGATCACAGTCGGACCTGTTTACAGAGTTTTTCTCCCTCTTCCTCTCGGACTCTCCGCAACTCACTGCCGGGGCTTTGATGAAGAGGTATTCTTCTCCCTGATCCTCATACCAGCCTCTCTCCTTCCCTCTCGGCTGATATTTTTCCATCATCGGTCCATTCGCAGCCTACCGATTTCATGGTCTCCCCCGGCTGTATCAGCTCGATCCATGTCTCCAGTGCACTCTTCCGCTCTCTGTCTGACAGCGGCGTGTTGAAATTTTCTGTGCAAAGCATATTCGCACTTTTATTTAATGATTGGTCCCTTACTCTTTTGTCATAACCCCTGAAAAAAGTAGCTTTTATAACGCAAAAAGACTCAAGTCTCTCGACTTGAGTCTTTCGTGCGGAAGATGGGACTTGAACCCACACGATGTAACCACCACAAGATCCTTAGTCTTGCTCGTCTGCCAGTTCCGACACTTCCGCGTATCGGGTGTTTCAAGATTTTGTATCTCTCACCGACGCATATTAATATACCATAGTTCTTTCTGTTTGACAAGTACTTTTTTGAATTTTTTAAAAAAAATGTTTTTTTAGCAATATTTAAAAAACTCTTGACAAATCCCACGCCTTATACTATAATATGTTTTGTCAATGAGATACGTCATCTGACGAGATGCAGAAGTGGCGGAATTGGCAGACGCGCACGGTTCAGGTCCGTGTGATAGCAATATCATGAGGGTTCAAGTCCCTTCTTCTGCACGAAGGCTTAAGTCGAAAGACTTAAGCCTTTTTTTAGTTTCACACCAACAATCTCGCGATGCCGCGGCGCCCAAAGGGCCCCGCGCATCGTCTGGCTTTCGCCAATCCCATCTCTCCCTCCACACCCTTCCTTTTCCTTCCCTCATCCCGCCAATACACAGCGCCGACCACTATGAACCTCTCCCCAAAAAACGCAAAAAAACCTCCCCGGCAGATCACTCCACCGGAAAGGTTTTTTCTATTCTCATCGACTAATTAAGCCAGTTTTGTTTTTGCTAACTCAGCAAGCTTTGCAAAGCCCTCTGCGTCGTTGATAGCCATATCGGATAATACCTTACGGTTCATAACAACACCAGCCTGCTTTAAGCCGTACATGAACTTGCTGTAAGAAAGGCCGTTGATTCTAGCTGCAGCGTTGATACGAGCAATCCAGAGCTGTCTGAACTGTCTCTTTCTCTCTTTTCTGCCAGCGTAGGAGCTTGTTAAAGCTCTCATTACGGACTGCTTTGCTACTCTATACTGTTTGGAACGAGCCCCTCTGTAACCTTTGGCTAACTTGAGCACTCTGTTATGTCTCTTCTTGGCATTTAAGCCACCTTTAATTCTTGCCATTGCTTAATTTCCTCCTTAATCTTAATTCCGAAACAAATTATAAATACGGTAAAATCTTCTTCATTACCTTGCTGTTTGTAGCATCAGTAACAATGTCTTTTCTAAGATTTCTCTTACGCTTTGTGGATTTCTTAGTTAAGATATGGGACTTATAAGCTTTATTTCTCACTAACTGACCAGTTCCGGTCTTTTTGAAACGTTTTGCAGCTGCTCTGCTTGTTTTCATTTTAGGCATTGTTGTTTCCTCCTTAAAATTGTTCCCTTATCGTTTTGCAGTTAAAAACATTACCAGGCTTCTTCCCTCCACCTTGGAAGGCTTATCGACAACAGCGATATCGGAAAGTTTCTCAGCGAAATCATCCAGAATATACTTTGTCTGGTTCATATGAGCCATCTCACGACCGCGGAAACGAAGCGTTACTTTTACCTTGTTGCCTTTTTCGATGAACTTTCTCGCAGATCCGATCTTTGTGTTAAGATCGTTTGTATCGATATTCGGGGAAAGACGCACTTCTTTCACCTCGATCGTTTTCTGCTTCTTTTTCGCTTCCTTCTCCTTACGGATCATCTCATACTTGTATTTACCGTAATCAATGATCTTACATACCGGCGGCTTCGCTGCCGGAGCAATCTTTACAAGATCCAGTTCTGCATCTCTCGCCATTTTGTAAGCGTCTTTTGCAGACATGATTCCAAGCTGCTCACCATTTTCTCCAATTAAACGAACTTCCTTATCACGGATCTGCTCGTTAATCATTAACTCGCTAATAGCCGTACACCTCCAACTCTCATACTCTACATATGTCGATAGAAAAGAAAAAGCAGATAGGTAACTATCCGCTCGTAACTGCATTGGTTTGGCATGCTGCTGCATGATAAAAACCGATGTCTATGAACCCGGGTCACTTACTCGTGCCAGGGTGAGGCGGATACCTGCTTTCCTGTCAGTTGCTCTCACAACTTATGTTATTCTACTATATCGTTTCCGTTTTGTCAATCACTTTTCCCGGAATTTCCAATACTTTTTCGGCTCAAGCCCTCCACGATTCTGCCCGGTATTTTCCACAGCCCTTTCATACTTCTCCCTTGGATCTGTCTTCTCACAGACGCATATCAAAAATCCACAATGCCTTTCTTTCAGGCAAAACAACGACTTTTCTGCTAAGTAAAAAGGAACCGGCGACGGTCAGTTTGCTATCATCAGCTTTCTCTGCAGCCAGTCCCTTCTCTATTCCTACTTCTCCCTAAAGCTTGCACATTCCGTCTGACCGACAGCCATGGCGCCGTCCCCCGCGATCGTGATCCGCTCTGCCCTGCACTGATGGTCATCATTATAGAGACAGTTCGCCACATCACATTCCACCTCAAGCTTTGATTCCGGCGTCTTAAAAAGATTCTTAAAAAGTCCGCCCCTGTTCTCCTCAAAGCTTCCGCAGCAGGTATCACAGCAGTTCTTCGCCTGTGCTCCCTCCACGAGGATGCCGCTCTTGCAGCAGCACTTCTCCGCGTTATGGATACATGTCGTCACGGTACAATCCAGTTTCGTCATAAAATGGCCTCCTTTTCCTGTTTCATCAGAGGTCATTATGCGCAGAAAGATCCCGAAGTATTCACTCTCCCGGGATTTTTCCTAAAACCAGCATAATTATTCAGTACCTTCATAGTTACGCGCAAAAATCCATTCCAGTTCAGCTTCCCTGATGGGATTTTTGCCTTACGCTTCCTCCACCGGATATTTCAGGCGTTTCAATCTCTCCATCAATGTACTGCTGTCCTTCATAAGCGGATAGATCGTAACGATGGACTGGTTGTTCTTATCGATCAGTTCATAGCTCACGATAGACCCCGTCTTTTTCTTCTTATAAACAACCGCTTTTTTCAGATCTGAAAACGGGATCACTTTTTTCTTTCCAATTACCGGGTTTACCTTGATCGTCTTGCCATCAATCGTAGTCTTCCACAAAAGTCCCCACAGTGCAAATAAAATCCCCGCAATCCCGCAGATCACATAGAACGCCTTGATGAGCAGTTTTCCATCTGCCGCCGGATTCATAAAGAAGCTTCCCATAGTCAGCGCATCCACGATTCCCATGAACGGCACGACCAGTGTATACTTCAACTTCAGTGTCGGCAGCTTTTCGATCTGCATTTTCTCTTCTTTTTTAATTTTCATTCCCAAAAGATCCTCTCCATTTTATTTTACACCGCTCCGCCGTCCGGAGCTATGCACTTCCATATAGAAATGGTCCTTCGTCCCTCTATACGTTTCTTACCTTCTCGATCACCTTATTGCACCGTTTTTCAAGGAAAGATCCGAATGTCTCCTTCTTTCCGCGGTAGAATCCCGCCTTCTCCACAGGGATCGCAAGGGATTTGTTCCAAAAGACCATGTAATACTTGCTGGTCTCCTTGATCCATGCGATTCCCTCGTACTGGTACTCCGTAATGATGCCCGGCCGCTCCATCGTAAAGGTGTCCTCGTAGAAATTCATGGTGCAGCGGTCACCCTTTAATCCGGAACTCTCCAGAAGCTGCAGGGCCTGATTTTTATCAGCCGATACGGAATTCGCCTTCTTCCCGGAAGTCTCCCCGTTTTGTCTCTCATTCATTCGCCGCAGCACCACAGCCGCCACAAGTCCGCAGAGCACCGCCTGCAGGATCCTCGTGGACTGCTCAAGCTGTCCGAACGCCATGTAAACAGCTGCGCCCACAAGAAGCGCCATCAATGTATCTTTCAGCCCGAAATCAGGAAGCTGGAACTTGATCTTCTTCCCATCCCCCTCCTTCGGCATCATCCGCGGCTTGGAAGCCACGACCTGGTGATAAAACATATCTTCGTCATATGTAGATTTTACTGCGTATATCGGTTCCATCCCGCACCTCCTATCGTACTGTGATCTGTTCCATCGGAAGATGACATTTCTCTGTCAGAAATCCCGCAAGCTCCGCGGAATTTCCCTGAACCGCGTCATCTTTCATGAAGTAACGCACCACATTTCCGCGCTCCACCAGCACATACATACCGGACATATCAATAAGGCGTCCCACGTTCTTATACTGCACACGGGATTTCTCATTCTTTCCGATGACCTCATATCCGTCCTCGTAGAAGCGGTATTCCCATTGATAGTTGTCTTCCATCCTCCCCGCCTCGAACTGGAGATGGATCTGCTTTTTCGCGTCCAGCCAGCCTTTCAAAAGGGCATAGGTTCCAAACACGAATCCCATGGCACAGAGAATGCCGATCATCATGAGTGCGTCCCCGATCGTTCCGCCGATTACGACTTTTGCTGCCATGCAGAGCAGGAAAAGCCCAAGAAAGATCGACATGATCCTCTTTCCGCCGGACTGGAAACCGAGTTTCCGGACTCCCTTTTCCAGATGAAGCAGCTTTTCTTCCGTCACATGATGCCGGATGATAAACTGCGCGTCCTTTTCGTTCCGTAATTCCATTGTGTTCCTCCTTATTTTGTGCGATACAGCTATGCAGAGCCTCCGCGGTATACCTGATACCGCCCTATGCACGACTATAAATTTCTTAGAAGATGATGATCGCCGCTGTCAGGCTCACGATTCCGAGAATGATTGATGCCGAGTTCACCGCGCTGGCAAGGTTCACATCTCCCTCAAGCATGGAGGTGTACGGAACGCCAAGGGCCGATACCGGGCCGAACATCAGGATCGCCAGGGTTCTGCGGATCTCCAGGGAAAACGGCAGAAACTGATAAAATAAAACTGCCAGGACTGCGGAAACCGCAAATCTTGTTCCCAGGATCTTCGCGACACTGCCCGTCTGCTCTCTTGTCATATGTAACTCCAGTCCGAGGCCGATCATAGTCATGGAGAGGAAGGTGTTGGCGTTCCCCACAGTCTCAGCTACCTGGTCCATGAAGACCGGAATACGGAGTCCCGCCATCGTCAGTGCTGTCATAATTACATAGCAGTCAAACGGGATGGATTTTAAGAGCTGGATCACGATCCTGCGGATCTGATGCTTATCTCCGGCACCGCCTTTTCCTGCCACTGACGCAGCCACCGCATAGGAACCACCGGTACAGACCACCGCGTTTCCCGTATCAAAAAGGCTGGTACAGGCCACGCCCGGCGCTCCTAAGAATCCCTGGACGAAAGGCATCGTAAAGCAGCCGATATTGTATCCCGACGCGTTTACGAGGCCAAACGCCTTCTGGTCCCTCGTCCCTTTCGCAAAAAGTCCGTATCCGATCACCGCATACGCACCGCTGCACAGGAAACCGATCAGCACGATCACCAGCATGGAGACATCCATGGTCGCCTGGCTGAAGTTATGGATGATCGCTGCCGGGAGTGTGATCTTCGTGACGAGCTTCGAGAAGACCGGAAGATCCGACTGGCTTAAAAGACCAATTTTTTTCAGACCATATCCCATCAGGATGATCAGGAAAAAGCAGCCCGCTTTTAGTAAAACTGAACTCATATTTCATGTTCCTCTTTTTATGTATTTTCTCGCAGAAATAGAAACAAAATTTGTAACTGTTCAGTAGGTCTGCGCACTTGCTGCGCTGACCGTAAGAAAACCTAGGCTAAAAGGCAAAAATCCATCGGCGTAGCCGATTTGGAATGGATTTTTGCATGTAACTGTGAAGGTACTGAACAGTTACCAAAATTTATTATATCTCAAAGTCACACTTGAATCAATCATTCTTTTTCCGCCTGTTTTGCCCGCTCCTCCACTGGACATGTTTCCATTCTGATGTTATACTTGTTCTGTTCTCATACAGTTTTCAGGGAGGTTTTTACCATGTCCGAAGAAAAAGATGCAAAAATCCAGGAACTGGAAGCCGAAATTGCCCGTTTAAAGGACGAAAATTCAAAGCTTCAGGAGACCGTCCAGTGGATGCACGACCTGATCTGGAAGATGGTCCGTGAACGCGAGGGACAGAAAGGAGATCCGTCCGATGGTACATACGCTTGTCCCGATGTCCGTGAAAATTAAGATCAAAAATTTTGAGACACCGGCGAGACTGATCAACCATATGGAATTATCCTGCGCAGTCGGCATGGCGTGCCGTCAGGCTTCGCTTCCGTGTCCGGAGGGAACTGTCGGAACAGATCTCAAGGAATTCGTAAAGTCGGTTCCGGACACGATCTATTCGAGTCCTGCCGTTGACGAAAAGCTGAAAGTGCTGATCCGCGATTATATCTACAAAAAGGGCGAGGTTCTGGATGATGATTCTCTGGTCACCCTGAAGCTCGGATATGAAAACACTTAAGTGATCGTGAGGATCCCGAATCATCACGCACTACGATCCAAGTCCGGATCACAGGAAAGGAGTTTGCAGCTATGGATTTTACACCAGCAGAATTTCCAACCACTGGAGTTTCTGAAAAAGAATTCATTGATAAGATGATCGCTCTGGCAAAGGCCGGCGAAGACGAGATGGAGCATTTAAAATGCATATTCTACACATGGGCTGTTTTTTACGAGGCTGACGAGGAGACCACCAGCGGTATCGCTGAGTTCCTCGCAAATGCGGCTGAGATTGCAGAGAAAGACACATTTATCAAAAGTCTGACTTGCATTTTATAAGAATTCGCACGTCCGCGCAGTGCAGAGGCTGACTATTTTTTCTATGCCGTGCTCATATAAAAAGATACCGGTATGACCGCGAAACGCACAGCTCATACCGGTATCTTTTTTGTTTAACAGGAAGACACATTCTTTTTTATCTTCATTTATTCTTCAGTGCTGTCCTCTTCCGGGCAGAGATACTCAATCAGAGCGTCCTGCTCTTTTCCGGAAAGGCGGAAGAAACCTTCGCCCACGCAGAGGTAACCGTCCTCAACATAAACTTCGCTGGAATCGAAATACTCGCCCTTCGCGAACTTGCGGTTTAACTCCGCGTTGATCTCGCCATAGTTCTCCACCTGAAGGATCTTGTTTTTCTTCTGCTCGATCTTCATTAAGTGATAATATGCTTTCTTTAAATAGTCGCCCCGTTTTTTCATTAGAGTTCTCCTTTACTTTCGTTTCATATTTCTCCCGGCAGTTCTTGGTTCCGGGAAGTGTTCTGTAATTTAAAGTGTAAAGCATGAAAATAATTTTGTCAATCTGTGCTGTTCTCTTTCCAGTATAAATAGCTTTTCATGTAATATTTCGTGTGATACTTTCCCCATTGATATGCACTTTCAAACTTTTATCCGCAAGGATAGCATTTTGCAAAAAACATACAAACAGACATAAAATAAGGGAAGTCCTGACTTTTCAAGACTTCCCTTATAGTGGACCTGAGGGGAATCGAACCCCTGTCCGAAAACCTATCCCCTGTTCTTCTACTATCATAGTCTGTTATTTAGAATTCCCGCCCGAACCCGAAAGCAGACATCCTGATCCGTTTGGTAGCTTCATCATACGCCCGCGTGCGCAAAGCTTTGCACGTGTCGTTTCCTGCTTTAAATGATGCCGGTTACTTAAAATGCAGGTATTCTAAGGCCGACAGCTGCCTAAATTAGGCTGCGTATGCTAATTCGTCGTTAGCGTTTATATTTAGGTTTGCCATTTAACGCATTGCATGCGGATAGCTTCACCAGCTTCAAAGCCCCCGTCGAAACCAGTACAAGCCCTTACTGGCACTCTCTTCGGAGTTTTTCGCATCGCCCGATCCGCAATGGGTCGCAGACATTCTTCCGATGCGTTCGCTTTTGACAGTGTTCAAAATCCAGGCGACCCCGAATTCTATACTGGTACTGTTCTCGCGTAACACAAATCTTACCATCACTCGCCCAAATTGTCAAGGGTCCGCAGTATAGATCCCACGACAAACGCATGAATGATTGTCTACCACCAATTCTGTTTTCAGCTATTTTTAAGCTTCTAAAAGTTCTTCCAGATA
>NZ_WQPW01000068.1:0-608 GCF_018785465.1 Clostridium sp. MCC328 | reverse complement strand
GGCACTTCCCCATCACTCAGGAATACCTTCAGATATTTTTCCTGATTCAGGCAGTAGTTAATCCCTTTTGCGGTTTCGCCATTGGGAAGGACTGTCTGATCTGACTTTATTTCATGGATCCACGCAAAGAATTCTTCCAACAGGGGCTTGATGGATCTCTGCCTCTCTTTTAACCGTTCTTCCGGACTCAGATCCTTCAGCCCACCTTCCAGATCATAGACAGCACCGATCCTTACCAGTGCTTTATACGCAATAGATGACTGGATTGCTTCCGGGTTGCTTTTTCCGATTGCCTTGATCGCGTTTGCGAAATGGCGTCTTGCATGTGCCATGCAGTTTGCGTTCTTTATCCCTTCCAGATCCCGCTCCAGCTTGTGGTACTGTTCCAGCCCATCCGTCATAAGAATGCCGGAAAAATCCTTATAGTACGCTTTGGGATGGTCACTATGGCGTGTTTTCTGGTATTCATATATTGTCCGGTGATGATGAAAATCTTAGCTACACCGGACAGCTCGCCTAACATAACTGTGAAGTGCTATACTAACGTTGTAACAGTAGTGGCTAATAAGATATAATAAATCCAATAGAGAAAAGAGGTAATTATCATG
>NZ_WQPW01000067.1:109963-152209 GCF_018785465.1 Clostridium sp. MCC328 | reverse complement strand
ATTGTCAAGTTCTCTCATATTTATCAGCCTTTCTTTCTATTTCGACTGATTTAATTATATCACAAATGAGATCATTTGTCCATTACATTTCAGAACATTTGTTCTTCTTGATCTGCAATCTATTTTTCCTTCAGGCTTATTCATTGTATGCAGGATTGATGATATAGCACGACTATAAAAATCAATATATGAGAAGTTTACAATACACAACACAGCTATGTGCAATAATCTGATATTTACATGCCAACTATGGCACTATGCAAGAGATAGCAATTCATCTCACCACCTATAGAGGTGGGAGAATTCTTGCTGATTCTTGTTAAAGATCCCACCGAAACCTTCCTCTGTACAATATCTGTACGTCCTGGCTTTTGACGGGATCTTTATTTTTCAATATTTTCTTTACTCTTCTGATTATTCCTATTTTTCAAAAATCTGCCGGAATTCCTTCACCTGAGTCCGTCCGATCGGCAGTGCCTCAGCATCATAATACTTCATCTTCACACAATATCCATTATTGTAGCTCACCTGCATCTCCTTCACATAATCCAGATTGATCAGGTAGCTCTTGTGGATCCGGAAGAACCGGCTCTTTTTCAGGTGAGTCTCATAATTGTTCAGTGACTCGTTCTGCAGATAGAAGGATCCGTCCTTCATATGGATCTTGCAGGAACGCTTTTCCGTCTCGATGAACACGATATCCGCCACGTCAACAACCTGAAAGCTGGAGCCCACGTTCACCATGATCTTCCCGATTTCATATCCGGGACCGGCGGCCTTTTCCTTTATGTGTTCATGGACCCGCTCCATCGCCCGTTTGACGCGCTCATAGTCAAAGGGTTTTAAGAGATAATCCACCGCCCCGATCTCAAAGGCCTTTACCGCGTATTCCTGGAACGCAGTGGCAAAGATGATCAGCGTGTCCGGCTGCTTTCTCTTTATCATGGATGCCAGCGTAGTGCCGTTCATGCCGCCCAGATTGATATCCACAAAACACACATCAAAGTTCTCATTTTCCAGCATTGCAAGAAATTCTTCGCTCCCGTCGGCCTCCGCGATCTCCGCATCCGGCTCACACTGTTCCACCAGATATTTAAGTTCGCTTCTTGCCGGGCGCTCATCGTCAACTACTGCTATTCTCATACCTCATGCCTCCCATGTTCTGTCAAAAACGCCGCTGTTCCAAACAGCAGGCTGTTGTCATCTGCTCTTCCGGAAGATCGTCAGCCGATCGTTTCCTCCTGCTGTGCGCTTCCAGCCGCGCTGTCCGGAATATTCATCCGCACGTCCGTCCCTTCTTCACTTGTCACGATCTGGAGTCCGTAGGACTTTCCGTATAAGGAGATCAGTCTCTGCTGCACGTTCATCATTCCGATTCCTGTGTGTTCCACTTTTTCCCCGCCGTACAGGCTCTGGACGATCCGGTAGTCCATTCCCGGTCCGTTGTCGATCACGTCGATCCTCGTGGACCGTTCCTCCCGTTTTACGTTTACGATGACCTTTCCGACTCCTTTTTCCCTCTGCATCGCCCCGTGATGAACCGCGTTCTCCACGATAGGCTGTAAGATCAGGTTCGGAACACAGCTTCGAAGCGCCTCCGGATCCGCATTGATCTCGATCGAGAGACGTTTTTCAAACCGCGCCTCCTCCAGCATCGTATAGGCTTTTACATGCTCTAACTCCGTGTCCAGCGTTACCATATAATCGGTATCCTCCAGCATGCTGCGGAAATAGGAGCTCAGTGCCAGTAAGAGCTCCCTCGCCTTCTCCGGCTTTTCCCGGCAGAAGTAGGAGATCGTATTTAATGAATTGAACAGGAAGTGCGGATTGATCTGGGACTGCAGGGTCCGAAGCTCCGCTTTTCTCAGCTCTTCCTTCTGTTTCTCCATCTCCGAGAGCTTGATCTGCATCGCGAAGTGGTTCGCCAGTCCCGTGACAAATTCAATATCCGCCCGATAGGAATAGGCATTTTTCTTCACCAGCATCACAAGCGCCAGAACCTTTCCCTCATCGAGGAGGATCGGTGCGGAGATGATCACATCCTCCTTATAAAGAGGATAAAATCCGTCCTCCGGTAAAGGCACGCGGCTGATCCTCGTCGTCTTAAAGGTCTTTGTCGCAGACAGGAGTCTCGGATAATTGTTCTCTGTGAGAACGATACTGGAAAATGCCCCGCTCCTTGCCAGAAATTTCATATCATCGATCAGTGCCGCGCCTTGACAGTGGTACTCTTCCATAATAATGTCGATGATCTTTCCCGCCGTCTTCCGGTCATTCTCCACAGAGCCCAGATACGGGGTACACCGCTCGGCGGTTCTCATGGCGAGGGAGACCTTGGATGCGACCTTTAAGTCCTCTGTGTTGAAGATCGATTTAAAAACATTAAAGAAGATCACCATGCCGACGGAATTGATGATCACCATCGGAACGATCACGATCTTTACGATCTCAACGGCCGCATCAAACGGCCGGGTGAGAAGCAGGATCAGAACAATATGGATCATCTCGGAAATGAACGTGACTCCGAGCAGAAACGTGTTCGAGTACTGGCGGTTTTCCTTCTTCTTCCAGCCGATAAAGGAACCGATGATCCCGTGGATGATCGCGGAGAGCACACAGGCCACCGTAGAGATCCTTTCTGGAAAGATCAGATACCGATGGGCCGCCGCGATCACTGTCGTGATAAAGCCGGAGACAGGACCGCCCAGAAATCCGGCGGACAGGACACCGATCACCCGGGCATTCGGCAGCGCCCCTGTCACCTGAATCCCAATGTAATCAGAGATGATGCAGAAGACGCCGAAGATTACACCGAGAAGCACCTTTTCCCAGAGCCTCTGCCAGACGCTCTCTCCTCTTCCTTCCTCACTTCCGCCCTCTTCATTTAATAGAAGTCTCTGGACAAAGTCCATCTTCGTCATCATGAAGGCGAGCACTACCAATAGGCAGATGTTAAAGCAGATACTGTAAATAACATCAAGCAGCATGTTGTTTCCTCCTGTCTCTGACGATCCCTGTTTTTCTATATCTGTCCGCAGTGGTTATCGCAATCTGCGCAAAACCTCCATTTCGGAATGTCTGCGCTTCCATCTGCGCATGGCATGGATCACAACTGTCTGACGCCTGACCCGGCGTATTCTAACAGACACATATAGAAAAACAGGGACCGCCGCAGTAAATTTTCTGCAGCAGTCCCTGTGTGTTCACCGGTTATCTATGAAGGTCTACGCTGCCGCCGGTGCACTCTTCTTTGCAGCTGCTTTCTGGAATACGAATACAACTGCGCAGATCACGATACCAGCGATATCTGTCACAAGACCGCTGTCGATCAGGAGATAAGCGCCAATGAGGCTGGCAATTCTCAATACGATGTTGACCTTTGTGAACAGGTAACCTTCGACTGCTGTACTGATTAAGAATACACCAACTGCAGCAGTTACTGCAACCTGAATCGCTTTTGCAAGCGGAGTATCAAGCAGCAGAAGGTCTGTATTGTATACAAACATGTACGGAAGAATGAATCCTGCAAGTGCAAGCTTTACGGATGCCCATCCTGTCTTCATCGGACTTCCGCCTGCGATACCTGCTGCCGCAAAGGCTGCAAGGGCAACCGGCGGTGTCAGGTTTGCGAACATTGCGAAGTAGAAACAGAACATGTGGGCAACCAGGGCCGGGATACCAAGCTGTACCAGAGCCGGAGCTGCGATCGTGGATGTAATGATATAGGACGGGATACTCGGAAGACCCATACCTAAGATCATGCAGGTGATCATTGTGAATACCAATGTGAACATCAGGCTCTTTCCTCCGATGCTGATGATGGTATTTGCCATATTCAGGGCGAAACCTGTGATCGAGCAGGAACCAACGATAATACCAACGCAGGCGCAGGCGATCGCTACGGATACGGTAGACTTCGCGCTCGCTACCATCGCATCAAGAATATCCTGGAAGGTCATTCTCGTATTTTTTCTGCACTGCGCCACGATGATCGTGAATACGATCGTATAGAACGCAGCCATGATAACCGTCTTTCCGGAGAAGAACAGCATGTAAACGAGGAAGATGATCGGGAGTGCCAGATGACCGTACTCCTTCATGACCTGGGACATCTTCGGAAGCTGATCCTTCGGGGTTCCCTGCATTCCCATCTTCTCAGCCCTCATCTGGATCTGGAACAGGATGCCCATGTAGTAGATGACTGCCGGGATGATCGCGGATAAAAGAAGTTCGTTGTACTTCATGCCGAGGGTATCTGCCATGATGAATGCGGCAGCACCCATAACCGGCGGCATCAGCTGTCCACCGACAGAACCGGTCGCAACAACGGCGCCTGCGAACTCGTCGTCATAGCCGGATTTTTTCATGAGCGGGATCGTGAAGGAACCGGTCGTAACAACTACGGCTACGGCTGCACCGTTGATCATTCCGAGAAGACCTGAAGCAACGACCGCTACCTTTGCCGGACCGCCCTTTGTGCCGCCCGCGATGGCGTTCGCGAAGTCGTTGAAGAACTGACCCATACCACACTTGTTCATGACTTCACCGAAGGCGATGAAGAGGAAGATGTAGGTGGACGCGACATTGACTGACGATCCGTAAATACCTTCCGTGTTCGAGAAGAAGTGGCTCATTAACTTCTGCCATGTGTATCCTCTGTGGAGGAAAATGCCCGGGACATCGATCGGGATGAGTCCCTGCTTTGTCCCCATTAAGCTGTAGATCATAAAGATAATGGAGATGATCGGGAGAGCCATGCCGCAGACACGTCTCGTTGCCTCAAGAACGACCAGTGTTAAGAGTGTACCGATCACGACATCCATCATGTCCGGCTTTCCGGCACGGTTGATGATGTTTACATAATCTACGCACATATAGATCGGAACTGCGGCTGACAATGCGATAAATACATAATCATACCACGCGATCACTTTGCGGCTCGCTTTTTTCGTGGCCGGATAAAGCATGAAGGCAAGGATCAGGATCATGCCGACATGGATGGAACGATGCTTTAATGTTTCCGGCATGTAAAGGCCGGATGCGAAAACCAGATGATATAAGGTAACGATGATCGCGAATACCCGGTAAGCTTTCTTTAATACCGGGGATCCGAACTTTCTCGTCTTGCTCTCTTTATCAAACTGCTCGAGGAGTTTCTGTTTTTCTTCCTCACTCATCTCTGCTTCCGCTGTACTGGGGATGATGTTTTTCTCTTTTTCGCTCATACAGATTTCCCTTCCCTTCGTTGTCAGAGCTGTTGTCGATGTTGCTTCAGCAGTTTCCTTTTTATTTTTCGAAACCATTCCGGATCCTCAGCACCATTTTTACGTGATGCGGCATGTCAGAGCCCTGAATCAGGCGCTCGCCATTCACCTTGATGTTCTTCAGGGCTGTCTGGGAATTGATCCAGTTGAACTGCGGAAAGACGCTTTCGATCTCATCCATGTAGACGAGTCCGTCTTCGTAGCGGTATTTGCAGTCCATCTCTGCCGGGATCCCGGCACCGAAGCCCGCGACCGCGATGGTGTGGAGAATGAAGCTTCCGTCTTTCTGTATCTCGTAATACTCGTACCATGGAATATGCTCAAAGGAATGTTCCCACTGGAAAGAAAGCTCGTCACCGGTCTTTACCGGAATCTCCCGGTAAATCGTTCCGGTCTCAAGCTCTTCGATCACCAGAATTTTTTTCTGCTGCCGTGCGAACACGGCAGCAGAGATTGCTGTGATTACCAGAAGAACCGGAATCAGGATTTTTAGTTTAGTTCTCAGGAGTTTCATAACCGTGATCCTGCCACCACTTCGCAGCACCGTCATGAAGCGGGATCTTTACATCGTCAACACCGAAGGAAACATCGATGTTCTTGTCTGCTGTGTTGTGGGATGCCTTGATGGTAGCGATTCCATCGTCGGAGAAGATGCAGTCAAGCATATCGTAGACCATGTCATCGGATACATCCTTATTTACAAGCATGATATTGTAAACGAATACGCTCTCCACGTCCTCTTTGTTGTTGTATGTATTGGCCGGGATCGTGCTTGCGGAGAAGAACGGATACTTCTCGATCAGGTTATCTCTGCCTTCGCCGTCGATCGGAACGATCACCATATCGTAGCTGAATGCCAGCTCGCTGACGGTTGCGTTCGGAAGACCGGAGGTAACGAATGCCGCGTCGCACTGGCCGTTCTTCATCTGGTCGATCGCTTCGCCGTAGGATAAGTAGTCAACATCACTATCCTCATATGTCATGCCGTATGCTTCATAGATCATTCTCGCATTTAACTCAACACCGGAGTTCGGAGCACCGATACCGACCCTCTTGCCCTTTAAGTCCTCAACGCTCTTGATGCCTGTGCTTGCTACGGTTACGAGCTGTACGTAGTTCGGCCAGAGTCTCATCATGGCTCTCAGATCCGGCTCTGCCTTCTCAAACGCACCAAAGCCCTCATAAGCCTGTACGACGGAGTCCTGCATTGCGATCGCAAGCTCTGCCTCACCGTTTAAGATCAGGTTGATGTTCTCAACGGAAGCGCCGGTTGCCTGTGCGGATGTCTTATATCCTGCATTTCCTAATGCGGTTGCAAATGCGCCGCCGATCGGGTAGTAGATACCACTCGTAGGACCGGTTGCGACTGTGACAAACTCTTTCGCCCTGTCAATGCTCACGGACGTGCTGCCTGCCTCTGCGCTGGAACCATCCGCCGCTTTCTCAGTTACGGCTGCCGCTGTTGTGTCAGCTGCTGCTGTTGTAGATGTACTGCCGGAGCTGCTGCCGCATCCTGCAAGAGCTGCTGTCATTGTGAGTGCCATAGCTGCTGCTGTGATTCTTTTCACTAATCTCATACTGTTTACCTCTCCTTCTTTTTGTTTACCCGTAACGATCCGGTCCCACCCGGATCATTACATACCCACTTTTCAAATGCTTCATATTCTTTATAAATATTTCACATTTCATGTCTAAATTTTAACGTAAACGTAACCCTGATACAATGGGGTTCGTGCAAACTGCACAAAATCGTGTATGAATGGTAAAAATTGATGTGTGAAATGCAGGAATAAGACTGTTTTCCTGTAAATTTATATGATATTATTTTAACAATTCTTTGCACACCTTTGCGATTGATCGATGAGTTTGCTTGATCGGCAGGAATTGATCGTTCCCGTTAATATATTGCTTTAAATTTTTAAACTTTAACGCGCGTAAGTGTTGACTTTTTTCTCCCCGGTCTTTATACTATGGACATAGCTGATCACGCTTCGCAGGCTTTGCCGATTTGGAATGCAAAGCACCGGCATTCTTTCTGCGAGATGCGCGTTATATAACGCATGACCGAATATTACATCAATCATATAGAAACAGGGGAGTAACCGCTTATGGGAGCAATTGTAAAAGTAAGAAATGTAAAATTGGGAGACGGAATGCCGAAGATCTGCATTCCGGTTACGGATACAAATCTTGATGACCTGAAAAAATCTGTAAATCTGATCCGAAATACTCCGTTTGACCTGATCGAATGGCGTGCGGACTTCTACACCGGTATGGAAGATCCCGAAGTCCGGATCAAGGCAATGACTTTATTTCGAAATGCTTTAGGGAATATTCCGGTGCTCTTCACGATCCGTACCAGCGTGGAAGGCGGAATGATGGAGATCGACACAGAGACCTACACGAAGACGATCCTCGCCGTGATCGACAGCGGTCTCATCGACCTCGTTGACGTGGAACTCTCCCGCGGGGAAGAAACGATGAAAACGATCGTTGCGGCAGCCCACAGGGTTGGCGTGAAGGTCATTGCCTCCCGCCACGACTTTACCGCAACACCGGATAAGAACATCATCATAAGCAATCTCTGCCTGATGCAGTCCCTGGGCGCTGATATCGTGAAATTCGCGGTGATGCCGCAGTGTGAGCGGGATGTCCTGACACTGCTTGATGCAACGTTGACCATGAAGGAGGAGCACAGTGATACCCCGGTGATCACCATGTCCATGAGCCCCACCGGCGTCATCAGCCGTATCTGCGGTCAGCTCGTCGGCTCCTGCGTGACCTTCGGAACCGCCGGAAAGGCATCTGCGCCGGGACAGATCCCGGCAAACCTGTTAAGCACGTTCTTGCAAACACTGGCATAGATGACTGTTCAAACGGATATGAGCTCCTTCACAACGTACCCTCCCTGTGTCCAGCTCCCCTCTGCTCACTTTCTGTTAAATCCCTATAAGCTCTAAATACCTTTACCATAAATGGTACCCGCTCAATGCGAGATCATATTCTCCGCAAAGATCCCATACCCCCTCGTCGGATCGTTGATAAACACATGGGTCACAGCCCCGATAAGTTTTCCGTCCTGGATAATTGGAGAACCGCTCATGCCCTGAACAATGCCGCTCGTCAAATTTAAAAGTTCTTCATCTACGACCCGAAGAACCAGGCCTTTATTTTTCTGAATGCTGCCGTAATCCACCTTCTGAATTTCGATCTCATAATCTTTTACTTCCCCGGACACATTGCTTCGGATGTACGCAGTTCCCTTGTGAGTATCCTGTCGGAAGCCGACGGGAATCGCATCGGTTTTTATTGAATCCAGAAAATGCTGGTTTACGGTTCCGTATATTCCTTCTGTCGTATTCTCCTTCACTTCCCCCAGTTTTGTTCCTTTTCCGTAATAGATCACTCCTGACATGACTCCCGGCTTTCCGGTCTGGCCTTTTTCGATCCCGAGGATCTGGGTCTCATAGAGTTCCCCACCTTCAATATCCACCAGTTCCCCGGTATCACTGTCACTGATTCCATGCCCAAGAGCACCAAAATTTCCGTTCATATCCACATAAGTCATGGTTCCGATTCCCTGAGTATCATCCCTGACCCAGGCACCAAGCTTATAGCTTCCGTCTTCCGCAAGAACCGGTGTCATATCGACCTCAATCCTGCGACCATCACGCCGGATTCCGAGCGCCAGCGTCTTCCCGTCTGACGCGCTCACCGCGTCCACCAGATCATTTTTATCTTCCAGATCTTCTCCGTCCACCGTCTGGATATAGTCTCCGGACTTTAAGAGCCCATAAGCAGGTTCCACAACGTTTCCCGTATCATTTGTGACCTGCCCCGTCCCAATCACCATAACGCCCTTTGATTTTAAATAGATTCCCACCGGCATTCCACAGGGGATCGCATAAGATCCATCCACTACCTCCACCTGAATGTCTTTCATCCGGATAAGTCCCAGGAACTTCATTCCAACCCGGTAGCTTCCCTCATTTTTCCCATACATAGAGACTGAATCCGGGCGTTCGATCCGGATCATTCCTTGCGGGATTTCTGAAGCATTCTTCAGGACAACCTCCTCGCTGTCACTCTCAAAGGTCACTCCGGGAGGAAGAGCGAAATGAAAGACTTCTTCCTCATTGACCACCAGATTCAGCCGATCCGGCACTGCATACCGGATATAGACCCAGGAAAATCCGATTGTAAAGACGAGAGAAATCCAGAATATCCGGATCAGGATCCGTCGAAACGATTCTTTTTTCATCATGGCAGCTCCTCCTTTATTCGTTCTTTATCTGCAACGCCGCTGTCGCGCCTGCACTGCAGTTTTCCGAAGCTGCCGCTTCCCTTTTATCGTTTCCACTTTATCAGACAGTCATTCCCATCCGTCACAGAAACCGTTATAAAAAAAGGAGAGGCAGCTTTTTTGCTCCTCTCCTATTATGTGATGCTTTTTTATTTTCACCCTGTCAGTTTTTTCTCATTCTGCCGATTCATCCCGCTGTTTGAAGTACAGCTCTGTGATTCTTCGTCTCCTCTGCCAGACGTTTCATCTCCTCGGCATTTTCCCGTACTTTTTCCGTAATCTCAGCTCCGCCTAAGAGTCTTGCGAGTTCATCCACCTCATCCTTCTCTGTTAGTTTTCTGATTTTCGTCGCAGTCACACCATTCTCCACAGATTTTTTTATTTCAAAGTGCGTATCCGCCATTGCCGCGATCTGCGGAAGGTGGGTAATACAGAGTACCTGATGCTTTTTTCCGATATAGGACAGGCGCTCCGATACCTTCTGGGCAGTCCGTCCACTGATACCGGTATCGATCTCATCGAAGATCAGAGTTGGAATATCGTCCGTGTCCGCAAGGACCGTCTTGATCGCCAGCATAATTCTTGAAAGTTCACCGCCGGAAGCAACTTCCCCCAGCGGCCTTGGCGGAATACTTCCCGGATTTGTGGAGATCAAAAATTCCACCTCGTCGGAGCCGGCTGCCGTAAAGTGATCGGTCCGGTGTACATCTACCCGAAATTCCACATGAAGAAAGTTCAGATCCTCAAGCTCCTCCGTGATCCGGTTCTCCAGAATCTTTGCTGCTTTTTCTCTCTCCTTCGAGAGCCGTCCGCAGAGAAGTCCCAGAACCCGCTTCTGCTCCTCAAACTCGGCTTTTGCGGCAAACGCCAGTTCCTCATAGTTTTCCAGTTCCTCAAGTCGTTTTTTCTTTTCTTCCAGACTCTTTAAGACAGCTTCCTCGCTGTTTCCGTATTTTGCCATAATTCCACGGACAAGATCCAGACGTTCTTCCGTCTTTTTAAAATCTTCCCCTGAAAACTCCATCTCATCCATATAGTCTGAGATCGACCTGCAGATATCCGATAAAATACTTTCCGCGTCAGAAAGCCCCGCAGCGATCCCGGACAGTCTTTCATCGTAGGATGCCACACTTTCCATCTCACGGTACGCACGCCCGATCGCGTCCCCATCTACCGCCTGATAAGCTCCCTGTAAGCTTTCCATAATTTTTTGACTATGGGAAAATTTACGGAATTTCGCCGCAAGTTCTTCCTCTTCGCCCGGTTTTAATGCAGAATCCTCAATCTCATCGATCTCGAATCTCACGAAATCAAGTTCCCGCTTCCGGCTTTCCTCATCCAGAGAGAATCCGTCTAGCTTTCCCTTTAATTCCAGATATCTCCGGTAACTCTCTGCCACATTTCTTTTTAAGCTTCCTGTCTCTCTCCAGGAATATTCATCAAGAATCTCCAGATGTTTCTGCTTATGAAGGAGAGACTGATGTTCATGCTGTCCATGGATATCGAGAAGCTTTCCGGTCACGGCTTTTAAGCGCGCCATCGTCACTGTCTCGTCATTGATCCGGCTGATGCTTCTCGTCTGGGTGATCTTTTTTGAGATGATCAAAAGACCATCTTCATCCGGATACACATCCATTCTCTTTAATTCTTCCCGTTTTTTCTCGTCATCAACCGAAAAAATAAGCTCAATATACGCATACTCTTCCCCACATCTGATCATATCCCTTGACGCTTTCGCGCCCAGCGCCAGGGCAACAGAGCCAATGATAATCGACTTTCCGGCTCCGGTCTCACCGGTCAGGATATTTAAACCGTTTCCAAACTCCACGTCAGCCTGCTCAATCAGAGCAAGATTTTTTACATGTAAACCAACAAGCATCCTGTTCCCTCGCTTTCCCTCTACGAAAATAAAACATTTGTTCGATTCGGTAAAACGAGTATAGCACACATATGTTCGATTGTCCAGTGTTTTTCGAACAGTTGTTCTCTTTTTTCCCGTTCTGTTTCCTAAAAAAATCCCTGCAAAGCAAAACCTGGTAATTGTCCCGGTTCTGCTCCGCAGGGCTCAATATTTCTGCAATATTCTGCCTTAAACCAAAAGGTCCAAAGCCTATTTTCCTTCGTAACTGTTCAGTAAACAGTTACGCGCAAAAATCCATTCCAAATCGGCTGTGCCGATAGGATTTTTGCCTTCTATTCTAAGTTTTCTTACGGTCAGCGCAATAAATGCGCAGACCTACTGAACAGTTACTTTCCTTCAATGATCTTCTTCAGCTTATCCATCAGAATGATCGTGTCATCCACGGTCCGCACCGCGCACATGATCGTATTGTCTCCGGCCACACAGCCGACGATCTCATGAAAACCGATCACATCCAGTGCCTCAGCGACTGCCATCGCCATACCGGAAACCGTCTTGATCACAAGAATATTCTGTGCCATGTCCATGGACACATAGCAGTCCCTGAAAATACGGATATATTTCTCGCCAAAATCTTTCTGATGCTGCATGACTGCATAGCACTGGCGGCCATTTTTTCCAGGAGCTTTCGTGAGCTTCAGTTCACGGATATCCCTCGATACTGTCGCCTGTGTCACATGATATCCGGCCTTTTTCAGATACTCCGCAAGCTCCTCCTGCGTCTCGATCTGATATTTTCCGATCAGCTCCACGATCTTACTGTGTCTGTCAACCTTCATGTCTGCTGCCCCTTTCTGATCTCATCCTGTATCAGTGTCCAGTTCACTTCTTTTGAAGTGATCCGCACACCGCCCTGCGTGTCCTGCAGCGCTATTCCGCTGTAAATTCACGCGTCGTACATCTTCATCTTTAAAATATCAAGGAATGACCGGTGATCAAGCTTCACAACTCTTGTCACCGTCTCTGCCTTTGTGATCTCAATATAATCCCCATTTTCCAGCCGCACTAACGTGTCGCCGTCAAAAGCCGCCACCTGACTGCCCCGGTTTGTTGCCGGGATCTCGATCCTGATCCGGCTATCCGCTCCGAAAACGATCGTTCTCGACGTCAGCGTATGCGGGCAGATCGGTGTAAGGATCATCAGCTGTCCGTCCGGCTGGGCGATCGGCCCCCCCGCCGACAGATTGTACGCCGTGGATCCCGTAGGAGTCGCAACGATCATACCGTCAGCGCTGAATTCATTTAAGAACTGTCCGTCCACGTAAAGCTTTAGCTTTAATACCCGTGGATCTCCGTCTCTTGTCAGAACGATATCATTGAGCGCAATGCTCTCTTTCACCGGCCTTGCATTCCGGTAAACACAGCCCTTCAACATCATGCGTTCCTGAAGTTCATAGCAGTCCTCCAAAAGTGCATCCAGAAGCTCCTTTACATCGCCTTCCCGGCCGGTCTGGGTAAGATAGCCAAGGCCGCCGAGATTGATACCGATCATCGGAAGATTTCTCCCTGCAAGATCCCTTGCCGCCTGGATCAGGGTTCCGTCCCCGCCCAGCGTGATGACACATTCGGTATCCGCAGGTACCTCCTCCGGATCCGTATACGGATTTCCATGTCCGGACACACTTTTCCCCAAGGAAACTCCCGCGCCGTGAGCCTTCAGGTACTTTTCAATAGCCGCCTGCATATTCTTCGTATTCTCTTTGTCAGGATTTGCAACGATGTAAAATTTCTTCATAAAATTATGCCTGTTATGCCTTATTTATCCAGTGTCTCGTGTGCCTTTTCAACGATCTCGGAAGCGCCGATGGTGTCGTTCGCAAATGTACTTCCATCCGTGCAGTTTCTTAAATGGAGCAGATATTCGATATTTCCCTCCGGCCCCTTGATCGGGGAGAATTCCAGATGGAGGGCCTCAAAACCGATGCTGCCCGCAAAGGAGGCGACCATCTCAATGACCTCAAGATGGACGGATTTTTCGCGGACAACGCCCTTCTTTCCGACCTTCTCACGCCCTGCCTCAAACTGCGGCTTAATTAAGCATACGACCTCTCCGTCCGGCTCCATGAGCGCCTTCACCGGCCCCAGGACCTTCGTCAAAGAAATAAAGGAGACGTCAATGGATACAAACTGGATCCTGTCCGGGATCTCCTCCGGAGTCACATAACGGATATTGGTCTTTTCCATGCAGACCACGCGCTCATCATTTCTGAGTTTCCACGCCAGCTGTCCATGCCCCACATCCACAGAATAAACCTTCACTGCCCCGTTCTGAAGCATGCAGTCCGTAAATCCGCCCGTGGACGCTCCGACGTCCATACAGATCTTTCCCTCTAATGTCACGCCGAAATGTGTCATGGCCTTCTCCAGTTTCAGGCCGCCGCGGCTCACATATTTTAATGTGGTTCCGCGCACCTCCACGTTCGCTGTCTCGTCGAACATGGATCCCGCCTTGTCTTCCTTCTGTCCGTCCACATAGACGATGCCGGACATGATGACCGCCTTCGCCTTCTCTCTGGACTCCGCCAGATTTCTCTTTACCAGCAGAACATCCAACCGTTCTTTCATTGGCTTTGCTCCTTATCTCTTCTCGTTTAAAAATTCCGTCTCAATGCGTCTGATCACAGAATCGCTGTTGATTCCAAGCATCTCCCTGAGCACGGAAACATTTCCGTGTTCTACATAGGCATCCGGAAGTGCGATCTGGATCACGCGGATCTCCGGGTGTTTTTCATGGATATATTTTGTGACATACATGCCCATGCCGCCGCGGAGAACATTCTCTTCCATGGTGACGATCAGTTTATGCGTCTTGCAGAGACGATCGATCATATCCGTATCGAGCGGCTTTACAAACCTCGCGTTCACTAAGGTACAGGGCTGTCCTTTTTCCTTTAATTTTTCCCGGACATGTTCGCCGGTGCTCACCATGCTGCCGAGGGCAAAAAGTGCGATCTCTGACTCCTCGTAGAGCATCTCCGCCTTTCCATATTCGACAGGAGCGCGGAATTCTTCCAGTCCGCGGTACGCCTGTCCTCTCGGATAACGGATGGCAAGGGGCGCATCAAAATTCACGCCGAACTCCAGCATGTCCTGAAGCTCCCAGCAGTTTTTCGGTGCCATGATGTTCATTCCTGGCACAAGACTTAAGAAGGAAATATCAAAAATTCCCTGATGCGTCTCCCCGTCGCTTCCCACAAGACCGGCCCGGTCGATGGCAAACAGGACCGGAAGATCCTGAATACAGACGTCGTGAAGCACCTGGTCATATCCACGCTGTAAAAAGGAAGAATATACCGCAACTACAGGCTTCAGTCCCGCTGCCGCCATGCCTGCCGCCGATGTCACCTCATGGGCCTCCGCGATTCCCACATCAAAGAACCGTTTGGGGAATTCCTTCGCAAACTTCGTGAGTCCTGTTCCGTCCGGCATGGCTGCTGTCAGAGCCACGATTCTTTTATTCTTTCCGGCAAGTTCGCAGATCTTCTCTGAGAATACATCCGTATAGCTCGGAAACTCCTTTTTCTTTAAAGGATTTCCGGTCTTGATATCGAATGGTTCCACACCGTGGAATCGCGCCGGATTTTCTTCCGCCGGCTTGTAGCCTTTTCCCTTTTTCGTGATAACATGGACTAAGACCGCATGCTGGACGCGCTTCGCCTCCTTAAATACACGGATCATTTCCTGAACGTTATGGCCGTCCACAGGCCCCAGATACGTGATCCCCATGTCCTCAAATAACATTCCCGGAACAAGGAACTGTTTGATCCCGTTCTTTAACTGGTACAGACCGTATGCCAGCGGTCTTCCGATCACAGGGATCGCGGAAAGTGTCCGTTCCACTCGGAGCTTTAGCTCCGCATATCCTTCTTTTGTGCGGACACTGCTGAGATATTTCGACATTCCGCCCACGTTCCTGGAAATGGACATCTCATTGTCATTCAGAACAATAATAAAATTTTTTCTGATCTGGGCCGCATTGTTCAATGCCTCATATGCCATTCCGCCGGTCAGGGCTCCGTCTCCGATGACCGAGATCACCGAATAATCTTCCTCTGTGATCTCTCTCGCCTGGGCAAGTCCAAGCCCCGCAGAGATGGAGGTGGAGCTGTGTCCTGTGTCGAAGGCATCGTAAGGGCTTTCCTTTCTCTTCGGGAATCCGCTCATTCCGCCAAACTGGCGCAGGTCATCAAAACCGGCTTTTCTTCCACTTAAAAGCTTGTGGGTGTAGGCCTGATGGCCCACGTCCCAGACGATTTTATCCTTCGGAAGGTCAAACGCCAGATGCAGGGCCATCGTAAGTTCCACAACCCCAAGGTTTGAAGCGAGATGGCCGCCTGTTTTACTTATTTTTTCGATCAGGAACTGGCGGATCTCCCGCGCAAGCTCCGGATACTGGTCTTCTTTCAGTTTTTTGATGTCCGAAGACTGTTTTATATGATCAAGCAGCATGTTTCCAGACTACTCCCTTACATATTTTATATAGTGATTAGTTTTTCCTATTCACGAGCATTTCAATAATATTATACAGAAATTCATTTTTTCCCGGCAGCCCCGCAAGTCTTCCTGCTGCCCGGTCAGAAATTTCCTTTACATCCCGTTTTGCCTTTTCAAGGCCTTCTAAGGTCACATAAGTGGTCTTTTCGTTCTTTTCATCGCTCAGAACTGGCTTTCCAAGCTCTTCCTGAGTGCTCGTCACATCGAGGATATCGTCCTGAATCTGGAACGCGAGACCAACCTCGGAGGCCATCGTTTCCACCTCTTTGATCTCTTCCACGGTCGCGCCCGCAAGAACTGCACCGATCATCATGGAGGCCTCGAGGAGAGCACCGGTCTTTAACCGGTAGATGAAATCAAGTTTTTCTCTCGGGATTGCCTTTCCGGTGAGCTCCACGTCGACGGTCTGTCCACCGATCATGCCATAGATTCCGGTCTTTTCTGCGAGGATCCCGATGGCGCGGCCGACTTTTGCCGGATCAGCGCCCATGGAAAAGGCCTTTGACGCAGTCTCGAACGCGTAGATCATCAGCGCGTCACCCGCCAGCACTGCCATATCATAGCCGTAGGCTTTCCAGGTGGTGAGTTTTCCGCGGCGGTATTCGTCGTTATCCATGCACGGCAGATCGTCATGGATCAGGGACGAGGTGTGGATCATCTCCATGGCCGCCATGAACGGCTCGATCTCCGGACCGTTTCCGCCGAACAGACGGTACACTTCCCGCATGAGAAGCGGTCTTAAGCGCTTTCCACCTGCTTTTACACTGTAATTCATTGCCTCAAAGATCGTCTTCTGGTGTCCGGTCTCCTCCGGCAAATATGAATATACGACTGTCTCAGTCTCCTTGACCGCCTGACTGAACCTTTCCTTAAAATTGTCCGCCATTTTCCTTTTCCTCCGTTTGATCTCCACTCAAAACAAGGATCTTTTTTTCAATCGTCTCAATTTTTTCGTTACAGCTCTTTACAAGCTTCATGCCCTCTTCATAATCAGCGAAAGCGTCCTCCAGAGATCCGTCTCCCTTTTCCAGCTTTCCGATGATCCGGTCGAGAGCCGCAAATGTCTCCTCGACATTCATCTGTTTTCTTGTCTCGTCATCCATATGATTCCTCACTGTGGCAGCATATCCTGCCGTATCGTTCTATTTTCCTACTTGAATTATTGTTTAATTATTCGTGAAAATTGGTGCGATAGATAATATTCTGTGGTGGATTCCTACCGATACTTCTCAACATGATCTATAACAGCCCCGATTCGACCGTCCTTCACCCGGACCGTGATCCGTTTTCCGGCTTCCGCCTGTTCCACAGTCTCCAGACGTTTTCCATCTCCGTCCGTGATAAATCCGAATCCTCCGCTGATCTTCTTTAACGGGGACAGTCCCCACAGACGTTCACTCTTCACCGCAAGATTCCTCTTATCAGCCGCAAGCCGGTCCGCCATGGATCTTCTGAGCAGTGCCTCCGCATTCTGCAGATCACGTCTCGTCTCCTGCTGCCGCTCTGCGATCAGACGTAAAAGTGTATCTTCCGCGTCCGCCAGCCGTTTTTTCTTCTCATTCAGCTGGCTCTTCGGGTCATAAAAACGCAATGTCAGCTCATCATGCTTTAACCTGCTTTTAGCCCGCTCAAGACATGTTCCCATCTCCTTCATCAGGCGCTGTTTTCTCGCATTCAGATCCATCCGGAACTGGAAATAATCAAATACCGCAAGCTCTGCCGCTGCTGACGGAGTCGGTGCCCGAAGATCTGCCGCGTAATCCGCGATCGTCACATCGGTCTCGTGACCGACTGCGGAGATCACCGGCGTATTGCATGCGAAGATCGCTCTGGCGACTTCCTCCTCGTTGAAGGCCCAAAGGTCTTCGATCGAACCGCCGCCGCGCCCGACGATCAGAACATCCAGTCCCATCGCATCAAGTGTCCGGATTCCTTTTACGATGCTGTCCTTTGCGCCGTCTCCCTGAACCAGGGCCGGGTAGAGGATCAGCTGGACATATGGATTCCGTCTGTGGGAGATATTCATGATATCCCGGATCGCAGCTCCCGTGGGCGCTGTGACGATTCCCACGGTCTTTGCGAACCGCGGGATCGGCCGCTTATACTGCGGGTCAAACATCCCCATCTCTTCCAGCTCTTTTAAGAGTTTTTCAAATCTCAGATACAGGTCCCCGCGCCCGGAAAGTTCGATTTCTGACGCGTAGAGCTGGTATTTTCCGTCCCGCTCGTAGACATCCACAGTTCCTTTTACAACAACCTGCTGTCCCTCGGCGAGCTTAAAGTTGAGGCCGCGGCGCTGGCTTGCGAACATGACAGCCTGAAGTGTTCCGCCGCCGTCTTTCAGTGTGAAATAGATATGTCCGGAACTGTGATACTTACAGTTGGAAACTTCCCCCTTCACCGACAGGCGGCGAAGAAGGAAGTCCTGTGCAAACATATTTTTGATGTATGAATTTACCTGTGCAACAGAGTAAACACCTGCCATCGTTTAATTGCCTTTCTGGATCAGTTTTGCAAGGATACCGTTTACAAATGCCGGGGCTTCATCTCCGCCGAATTTCTTTGCGAGTTCAACCGCTTCGTTGATGGCAACCTTCTCCGGGATCTCCTCATCATATTTCATCTCGAACACTGCAAGACGTAAAATCGTAAGCTCAACTTTACCCATACGTCTTGTTCTCCAGCCTTCCGCGATCTCGTTGATCTTTTCATCGATCTCCGGGATCAGTTCCATGATCTTCTCGACACGTTTTTCGAGATATGCGCGGTCCTCTTCTTTCTCAAACGGATCATGAAGGATCTCATCTTTTCCGTCTTCGCCGGTCACATCCTCCTTCGGCGCTTCAAAATATCTCTCTAACTGCTCTTCCTTCTCCTCTGCCGGGTAAAAATCCTGGCAGAACAGCATCTTAAAACAATGTTCTCTGGCTTCCCTTCTGGTCACTTTTCTACCTCCGTTTATCTGAACGGGCCGACGGGCTTTTCCGTCAGTCCGTGCTGCTCTGATTATCAATCTCTGAACTGCTCTTTTGCAGCCATGCTTCCGAAAAAGCTGCCTTTCGCAGCTTCTGCAGATGTGAGCGCAGAACAGAGTACTCCTAATTTAGGATTATACGTAACTATTCAGTACCTTCATAGTTACGTGCAAAAATCCATTCCAGATCAGCTTCGCTGATGGGATTTTTGCCTTCCAGCCTATGTTTTCTTACGGTCAGCGCAGCAAGTGCGCAGACCTACTGAACAGTTACGATTATACATGAAAATGTATATTTTCACAAGTCCTTATGTGAGAGATGTTTCTTTTATCCTTGTGGTATGGTATACTCTTTCTGATCCCTTCAGAATTCCAAACTTACCTCAGAAAGGAAAATAATACAATGAACAAAGTAAAATACCTGCCGCTCATCATCCTGTGCATGCTATTAACCGGATGCGGCAATAAAAATAATATTTCGAAGGAAGTCTCCACAGAAACAGCCGTACATACTTCCGAAGTCGAATTAAAAACGGCAGTGGAAACAGAGTCAGAAAGCACTTCTGGATCTGACACGAAAACAGTGGCAGAAGACAGCTCTGAAACCGATATGAAAACAGAAACCAGCCCTGTTGCCAATACTGACACCGAAAATACGGCTCCTGAGACAAAATACATTACCATCGACCTGTCCACAGCCAGGGAGACACATCCCACCGGTGATGCCGCCGCTCCTTTTGATTTAAGGATCGTATCCGAAGAAGAAAACGGTATCGATTTTGCAAACGAATGGTACGACAGGAAAGGATTATCCCTCCCAATGATCGGCACCGACTGGAACAGCTTTTATGATGACAACTACCAGTACCTCTGGTCCGGCGAAGAACTTTATATTTTTGAGAACGGTACCGGAAACTGCCTGTATGTCTTAACCTATCCCACCGACAAATGGTACATCAACGGAAACAATGCCTGTCTGAAGGACGGTATTTTCTACGGTGCCAGCGTGACAAACGGCTACGCCCAGCCGGATACCTGTTTCATGTTCGCCTATGATCTGGAAAACGACAAACTCCTCTGGAGAAGCGCTGACCAGACCTGTAATTCCATGAACTTTATCGTAAAAAACAATGTGATCATCTGCGGATACGGCTTCACCTCCGAGGACGACTACCTCTACCAGCTTAATCTTCACACCGGAGAAGTCCTCTCCCGCCTAAAACTAAAAAAACAGCCTGATCTCCTCGTATACCAGGATAATACACTTTACGTCCATACCTACAGCTATAACTACACAATCGAGATAAAATAAGTTCGCCAAAAAGGGCAGGACTCCCAGTGTCTCCCGGGAATCCTGCCCTTACGCAGTCACAATCTTTACTTTTCTTCCAGGCTGACCCCGGCAATCTTAATATTCACATCAAGCACCGTAAGCCCCGTCATGTTCTCGATCGCGTTCTTAACCTTCTCCTGCACCTTCTCGCAGACGTCCGGAATACTATATCCATATTTCAGATTCAGAGCCATATTCACGCTTACATGCTCCTCCGTAACTTCCACCTTAACGCCTTTGGAAAGGTTCTTCATTCCAAGCTTTCCAACCAGCTCGTTCGTAATATTTCCCGCCATGGAGTCCACGCCGTCAACTTCAGTTGCTGCCAGGCCGGCAATAATTGCCACGACTTCATCCGCAATCTGGACTTCTCCAATTTTGTCCTTTTCATAAACCTTATGACTGCTTCTCTCTGTTTCCGCTGCCACAACAATTACCTCCTGTATATCAAAGATACAGTTATTATACCATTTTCTCCTCTCTTTGCATAGTTCTTTTTATCACACTTTGTGCCCTGCCGCCAGAGATACCGGGAACCATACCACTTTACGCCAATATTCCGGCACCATCGTCCTTATCACTCATCCACATCCAGCAGCGTGATCACGATCCCGTCCGCCCCGATCTCCGTCTTCCTCTTCACGATATCCTCGATCTGCGCCCGCTCTTGATCCGAGAGCGATGCCGCGTTCACCACGACGTCCACCTTCCCGTCCGTGATGCTGACCACCGGGTCCACAAAGCCTTTTGCCTTTAAAAGCGTCTCCGCCGCGTTCTCCTTTTCCGAGATCTCCGTCATCCCAATGAGGTTCTGGATCGCCGTCTGCTTCTCCTCCTCCGAGATCTGGTCACTGTTGATGATCTGCATCAGAGTTTCCTTATTCTTTGCCCGGATCTGCTCCCTGCCAAGTTGGACGCCAGCTATGTACTCGGAGATCCCTGTTCCGCCGGTGAGCACCGCCTCACCCGGATTCTCAATTCCCGCAGCCGCTGTCTCCTGCCCGGAAACTTCTGCACCAGCAGATTCCGCACTCTCAGGCATCGCCGCCACCTCATTTCCATCGGGCAGAAGTTCCTCTCCATCCCCGTCAGGACTCGCAATTTCCTTAAGCTTTCCATCATCCACCCCATTCTTCGCCTGATTCTCCGCCAGAATGTCCGAATCGGAAATATCCATCATCCCCGCCTCGTACACCTCTGCCCCCGCCACTTCCTTCTTCGACGAGTAATTCAGGTATCCCGCTGCCGCGATCATGACCGCCAGCGTCGTGATAATGATCTGATTTCTTCTGAAGATCCGTTTCATCGCAAAACTCCTTCTTTCCCATACTTTCATACTTCCATTCTATGATTCCAGGCTTGAAATATACCGCTGTAATTCTCTCCTCTATAAAAAACAGAACCCATTTTTGCCGATACTCTGCAATCCACTGCCTTTATTTCACCGCCCGCTTCATCACCTTGATCTTATTCGCCGGAAGTCCTAAAAGCGCCTCCATCGCCTCCGAGATCTCCGCCCGGATCACCGCACTTCCGCCGCCGTCCGCGCTGATGACTACACCGGAGATCTCCGGTTTCACTTCCTTCTCCATCACCGGTGACTGGCTCTTCCCGTCAAGCACCGTGCTCTCTGACTGGTTCTCCTCCCTTATGACCCGTGAACTCCCGGAGCTGCTCCCACTCTCCTCCGTCACTGAGGACGTGCTGCTCTTATCCACATGCCAGATCCTCTCCTCCGAAGATTTCAACACCACCATCACATCCGCCTCCCCGACGCCATCCACACTCTTTAATAGTTCCCGGATCCGCCGCTCCAACTTCTCCTCGTAAGAACCACTCTCCTCTTTCGCCGCAGCTTCCTCCCCGGTATCTTCCAACGCAGTGCTCTCATCATCCCCGCTGACATCCGCAACCACCTCCACCGTTCCAGCTCTCAATCCGGAATCCGTTGTCTTCCCATTCGGCAGTGAGATCACAAACAGCAGCAGCCCGGAACAGAATAGAAAAATCACCTTCTCCTTATTCCCCTTCAACATCGACCTCAATGTCCCGTTCTTCCACTCCATAATAAGCTCCTATCTTCCTTCTGACCGAAGCGATCTCCGCTCCTGCCTGATTCTGCTCTCCCCGGACCACTAACTTCACATGGCTGAGATTTCCGGCATCCGCCACCCGGGCCGATACGCTCACGCATTCCAGACCATCACTCTCTGCCATAGTCCGGATATCAGACTCCACCGCCGCCCGGTACCGCTCATAAAATCCTGCGATCCGCCTCTCATCCACGGCTCCAAGTTCCTCCTTCAGCGTCCGCACATCGTCCTCAAAGATGATCTTCTCAAACATGCCCGCTATCGCTGTCTCCATCCCCGTGATCCGTGCAAGCGGCCCAAAAGCCAGCAGGATCATAACCGCCCCGGCAAACAGCCGCAAGTACTTTTCGTATTTCGGATCCGGCAGAAGATTCATGACCATGGTCACGAAGATCATGTAAAAAACGATGTCTTTTACCCAGTTTTCAATCGCTTTCATGCCGCTCCTCCACTTCCCCGCTGCTGTTCACATTTTGCACAGCCACCTTGATAATATGCAGTGTGACAACAACTCATCCCGCATAGTACACCGCATTCGTAGAATAACTGATCACTGCGATGGTCACCGCAAACAACGCCAGCGAATACCCGACGATTTCGAGTAACATCCCATGCCCCACGGCATTCTGTGCCATGCATGCAGCCAGCCGCTTATCACATACAGGCTGCATCACAGCCGCTGCCAGATAGTAGAGCGCCATGAGCACCGCCAGCTTCACCATAGGTACCGACGCCAGAAAGATCAGGACCGCCACTGCCGCGGCACCCGCCGTGTTCTTTATGAGAACCGCCGATCCCATCAGAAGATTTGACATCGCCCCGGCCCCTGCGCCGATTCCCGGAACCGCCTCGATGGTCCGCACGACCGCCGCGTTTTTCATGGCATCCGCCTGGGGCAGAACCAGCCCCTGGATCAGGTGAAATCCCACAACGATACCGAACATGGTCTTCACGGTCCACCCCACGACTTTTCCCAGGAACTCCGTCATCACCGAGAACATTTCTTCCCGGAACAGATTTCCCACCAGGGAGAGCACCATGTAGAGCTTCATGATCGGCAAAAGGAATCCCGAAACCACCGCCTGGATCACGCCAATGGCCCCCAGAGTGAATCCGCAGACCGATGCCGATGTCACCGCCCCACCCGCCATAGTCACTGCAAGGAAATATGCCGGGAGCAGAACCTTCATGAACCCTAAGATATCCCCTGTGGTCTCCTCTGCGATGCGAATACTGGCAAAAAAGCTCGCCGCCAGGAATGTCTGCACGCAGATACAGATCACGTAGGCCCCCGTCTCCGACAGCTGGCTGGAACCGAAAATTCCGAAAAAGCCGGAACATGCCGCCCCGCACAGGGACAGGATCAGGATTTCCGCTAAAAACGAGGTGTTTGTCCGGATCTCCGAGAACAGTGCGGAGACGATCCTGTCCTTTCCATATAAGAAGACGTTCTCCGCATCACCTTTCCGGATCATGTCCATTAAGTCCCGGAATGTAAGTCCCGCTGTATCATCACCGCCGATCTGGTCTAAATACTCCTGGATTTCTGTAACATCAATATCTGCTATCTCATCATCCTGCTGCTGTTCCGCTCTCTGCCCGAAATCCACTGTTTCCGCTGTTGGTATCGGAATTGTCCACAATCCAGCCTGCCGCCCTGTTTTCTGTCTGAAACCGGTCTGCTCTGCGGCAAAAGCTGTAACCTCACTCTGTCTGATTCCCCAGAATATCCCCATAACAAGCCCCAGCATCAGAAATACATTTCTCTTCCATCTCATTCCATAAACACCTTCAATGTCTCCACCAGCGACAGCACCACCGGCGCGCTCACCGCGAGGATCGCCAGCTTCCCAACCATCTCCACCTGGGTCCCCACCGCAGAGTATCCGGCATCCTTGCAGATCCCCGATGTGAACTCTGCGATATATGTGATTCCCGCCATCTTGAATAACGCCGCCAGATACACATGCCGGATCCTGATCCCGTTTCCTATCTCCCGCAGGGTGTCCAAAAGCACACCCAGTCTTGCCAGACCAAGAAATCCGACTCCGATGGATGCCGCCAGAACCAGGTACACCGCGTACTCTGGCTTCAGCGGTTTTAACTGCGCCGCAAGCAAAACTGCCGTAAGCCCCAGAAGTGCCGCCTGAACTACCGCCATAACTCTCCCTCCTTTCACAGCGAAAACAGATTTTTAATTGTCTCAAACAGATCATAGATATACGGCACGATCCAAAACAGCACCAGGATCAATCCTGCGAGACTCGTGAGAAACGCCTGGTCCTCGCGCCCGCTGTGCTTCAACACCTGACACATCACCGACACCAGGATCCCCACCGCCGCGATCTTAAATATCAGATTTACCCCCATAGTCTCCCCCTTACGCAAAGAGTACCAGAATAAAAAGTCCTGCCGCCATTCCGAGAGACCGGTAAAGCTTCGTCCGGCTCTCCATCTCCTTCTTTAAGAACGCCAGGGAGTCATCCGCCTGTTCCAGATAGAACAGGATCGTCCGCTCCTGGGTCTTTTTGTCCGCGTAACCGAGATTTTCCCCCAGTGCCTGGAGTGCTTCAAGATCCTGTTTTCTTAAAGGAAGATCGTCCGGAAATTTTTCCATCTCTTCCTTCCATATCTCAGCAAACGCCTTCCCAGCTTCTTCCTCCATCCGCTTTTCCACCCGTAGAAAAAAGAGTCCTGCCTCCGCCGCCATCCCGGAATTCCCGTCTGAAAACCGGCTGCCGATCTCCTTTAGCGCCTCCGGCAGCGTCTCGTTGGAGTATAGGATCCGCGCCTTCAGATAGACCGCCATCTGTCGGAAGATTCCAAGCATCTTTACCCGCATCTCCCACTCCCCCGCCAGCAGAAAACCTCCAGCTACCGCCGCTGCCGCCATGCACAAGAGTCCTAAATATTTCATGTCTCATCCCCCGTCCACTCACGATCTATGTCTTGTTTAAACCTTAATTTCTTTTATTCATTCGCTGAAAATTCACATCATAAATTCCCACTATCGTTCCCGGTCCCGGAACTCCGGAAAGAACCACATACCGGGAAAACACCTTCGCTTCCGCCAGTTCCCGCCACGCCGGCCGCTTCATGATATCCCCAACATCTGCACCATGGACCGTTGCCAGGATCCTGCACCCGCAGTTCATCCCATACTTCATCGCCAGGATCTCGCCTTCCCCTCCTGCCTCGTCCACCGCCAGCACCTGGGGTGCCATGGAGCGCAGCATCATGAGCATTCCCTCAGACTTAGGGCACCCGTCCATCACGTCGGTCCTGGTCCCCAGGTCACACTGGGCAATTCCTCCAAAACACGCTGCGATCTCCGAACGCTCGTCCACCACGGACACATTCTTCCCCGCTCCCCATGTTCCCCCGCATGAAAGTTCCCGGATCAGGTCCCTCAAAAGTGTTGTCTTTCCTGCTCCCGGCGGGGAGATCAAAAGCGTGTCCAGAAATGTTTCCCCATCCATCAGGTACGGCAGCACGTTTTTTGCGCAGCCCTTTACCTCATGGGCAACACGGATATTTAAAGATGAGAGATCCCGGACCGTCCTCACATGTCCGTCCTCCACCACCGCTTTCCCTGCGATTCCCACACGGTGTCCCCCGCTGATCGTGAGGAATCCCTGGCTGATCTCCCGCTCGTAGGCGTACAGCGAATGCCTGGAACAGGTCTCCAGAATCCCGCGGATCAGCTCCTGGTCTGCAAGAACTACGCTCCGGTCTTCTCTTATCTCCAGCGACCCCATCTTTTTCTTTCCATAACTTTCCGTCTTTCCACAGGTCCCATCCGAAAAAAGGAGGTTTTCCCCGCTTTCCAGCAGTATCATCACCGGTTTTTCCGTCCGGATTCTGATCTCCCGAATCGTTTTCCCGTCTGGAACCGCCTGTTTCAGCAGTCTTTCAAAAGTTTCCGTATTCATCCCGCGCTCCTTTCTCCCCGTGTTCTGCCTGTCCGCCTTTCCCGGAATTGATACAATATATGAACACCCCGGATTTTTATGATATTTCTCGGAAAATAAAAAAGCACATCCACCCAGTCAGTTTCACCTGACCAGACAGATATGCTTTCTAATTCCATTATTTCAAATACCGGCTGTTAATCCCCGTAAACCCTGATAATTCCGGACACCTCCCGAAGCACGGACATGCCCTTCACGATCATCAGCGCGTCGTTGAAATGGCGCTCCAGAACGGAATCCGTGATCACAACAAGCTCTGCAACACCGTCCCTCGCGCGTTTCTGAACGACCTGGGCGATGCTGACATCGTTGTTTCCGAGAACGCCCGCAATATTTGCGAGGGCGCCCGGCTTATCCGCGACCTGAAGACGGAGGAAATATCTCGATCTCGTCTCCTCGATCGGCTTCACCGGATAATTCTTGTACGCCACGCCGCCATTCCAGCCACAGTTGTCGTGAACGATATTTCTCATGACGATGATGATATCACCCATAACGGCGCTGGCCGTCGGCATCTTTCCCGCACCGCGTCCCATGAGCATCGCGTCATCGCAGGCCTCGCCGTGTACGAACACCGCGTTGAAGGAGTCGCGGACCGTCGCAAGCGGGTGCTGCTCCGGGATCAGCATCGGGTGGACCTTGACCTCGATCTTTCCGTCCACCAGCTTTGTAACGCCGAGAAGCTTGATCACATAGCCGAATTCCTTCGCGTAGCGGATATCATCGGAGGTGATCTTCGTGATCCCTTCCATATAGACATCGCTGAAGGTCACCTTGGAGTTGAACGCCAGGGAGGACATGATCGCGATCTTTCGTCCCGCGTCGTAGCCTTCCACGTCCGCCGTCGGATCCGCCTCCGCGTATCCAAGCTCTGTGGCCTTTGCCAGCGCTTCCTTGTAATCCATCCCCTCTTCCGACATCTTTGTCAGAATGTAGTTCGTGGTTCCGTTAACGATTCCCATGATCTCCGTCAGCATGCTGCCTGCGAGGCTCTGCTTTAAGGGACGGATGATCGGGATCGCGCCTGCGACTGCCGCCTCAAACTGGATATCGCAGCCGCTGTTTTCCGCCAGTGACAGGATCTCCTGTCCGTGCTCCGCGAGCACGTCCTTGTTGGCGGTGACCACCTGTTTTCCGGCTTCCAGGGCCTGCACGATATAGGTTCTCGCCGGTTCCACGCCGCCCATGAGCTCGATCACAAGCTGGATCTCCTCATCTTCCAGGATCTCCTGCCAGTTGTCCGTCATGATCTCCTTCGGAATCCCCGGGCGGTCCTTCTTTGTGTTCCGCACCAGAACCTTCTTAATTTCCAGGCTGGCACCGGTCTTCTGGAACATCTCATCCTTTAACATCTCAGCGAGGGCATACACGCCGCTTCCAACCGTTCCAGCGCCGAGAAGCGCCGCCTTGATCACATTTCTCTCTCCCATGGTTCGTATCTCCTCTATCCCCGGCATAGCCGCATTAGTAACTGCAGACATCCGTCAGTCTTCTCTTTTATTCTTCCATGACCGTGAGCCATGGACATTTGTCTTTTTTCAAAGTGACGTAATTATACTACACTACGTTAAAAAATGCAAGTAACTATTCAGCACCTTCAGCGTTACTTGCAAAAATCCATTTCGGATCGGCTACGCCGATGGGATTTTTGCCTTCCCGCTTATGTTATCTTACGGTCAGCGCAGCAAGTGCGCAGACCTGCTGAACAGTTATAAATGCAATTAAAAAACACACCATAGATCTCTCCATGATGTGTTTTGTTACTGTGCCTTATCTCCTCACGTATCCACCGGCACATGGTCCCAGTCTGCCTTCTCCCCGGCTCCCACGAGCCAGTTTAACGCTTTATGGCGCTCAAAGACCACACCTCCGTCCATTCCCGCAGGCGCGGGAAGATCCCGCATCCTCGTATCGGTGCATGCCCAGTCCAGACAGAAGATCATATCGCAGGCATCGAGAAGTTCCTTCGCGCTCCTCGGCTTCGCCGCCTCCAGGATCTCCCTCATGGAGTGAAAGGCTGTCAGAAGCTGCGCCGCCTCCGCCACTGCGCAGAAGTGATCCGGGAAATCTAACGGCCCGTCGATCAGTCCCAGCGCCCACTCCATCACATACAGATTCTCGTACTGCCAGGAATAGGATATCTTCTCTGATTCTTTCGGATCCTCGTTGTGCAGGTAATTCCACTCCTTCAGGGAGAAGAAATCATCCGCCCCGAACTCGTTGATCCGCTTCTGGATAAATTCCAATGCCTCTTTCTGGCTCATCTTTTTCGCCAGCATGGCCTCAGAAAATACCGCCACCAGCATGAGCGCCACCGCTCTCGCCGCGATCTCATATGGTGTCCGGCAGTCTGCCTCCGCCTCCGTCTCCAAAAGCGGGTAAAATACCGGAACATACACGCCCCGCGCCTCAAACTCTCTCCGGTTCTTCTCCCTGCGGTTCAACTGTTCCGTCTCGATCTCATTTCCCGGAACATAGCCCACCGCTTGATATGGCAGAAACCGCTCCATCTCACTGTTTCCGTTTCCGTCTAGGATCAGCTTCTCCATGCCGGACGCATCCAGGCAGTAAAATCCCCTTTTTTCTCCCCTGAACGCCATGACTGCACGAAGATCGTAAAGAACATGAAACAGTGTCTGCTCCATATTTCTCTTCGCGGCCTCCTCTTCCTCTGTCAGGAATTCGGACTCTTCCCCCTCAAACACATAGTCCACCGAAACGATACTCTCAGTTCCTTCCAGCTGATAGAGAAGATTCGTTTTCACATCCACCACCGCGGTCTCGACCCTGGAAAAGTGGCCTCTTGCCCGGTCAGACCAGCTTCGGACCAGCTCCTGCTCCTCGTCGCCCGCACTCTCGCAGTAGATCCTGAGCGTCACATTCAGATTCCCATTGTGAAGTTCCAATCCTGTATCATGTGCGCTGCCCGGAACGTCAAAGGCGTCCCGCAAGCACTTCATGATCCGCTCCTGTGAAGATTCCTTGCAGAAAAGAAAGATCTTCCCCGCTTTCTGTTCCTCTGTCACTCGTTTTGCCTCCTTGCCAAGTCCCCATTTTTTACTTATGATATGGTTCTCCCTGGATGATCCGGTAACTCCGGTAGATCTGTTCCAGGAGAATGACCCGCATGAGCTGGTGCGGGAATGTCATCTTTGAAAAGCTCAGTTTATAGTCGGCCCGTGCCAGGACCTGGTTGGAAAGTCCTAAAGATCCGCCGATGATAAACACGATCTGGCTGATCCCCGACACACCCCATTTTTCTATTTTTGCCGCAAGTTCCTCAGAATCCAGCATGTTTCCGTTGATCGCAAGGGCAACGACAAAGCTGCCATCCTTGATGTTAGACAGAATCCGCTCGCCCTCTTTCTCCTTGATCTGCGTCTCCACCGCTTCGCTGGCCCCATCCGGCGTCTTTTCGTCCGCCACCTGGACGATCTCCAGCTTACAGTACCGGCTCAGGCGCTTGGAATATTCCGCGATGGCGTCCTGAAAGAACTTTTCCTTGATCTTTCCGACTGTGATCAATGTGACCTTCATGATTTCTGATCCCCGAATTCCAGGATCATGTCGTACCAGACTGCCCCGCCGTGGACAGACTTGGAAATGCCCATGTTTTTGTATCCAAATTTCGCGTAATAGTGGATCAGACGGTCCTTGCAGGTGAGGATCAGGCCCTTTCTTCCCTTATTTTTCGCGTCTTCGATCATGTGATCCATGAGCGCCGCCGCGATTCCCTGGCAGCGGTAGTCCGGTATCACATCCAGTCCGAAAATAGACTGGTATGCGCCGTCCGGCCTATGGCAAGCGGAATTTTCGTACATCTCGTCATAAATCGTTTTGGAATCTGTGGCGCAGCCATTGATGAAGCCTATGATCTTTCCGTCCGCTTCCGCAACAAAAAAGCACTCCGGAAATGCCGCGATGCGGGCCTTAAATGATTCCTCTGCTGCGGCTTCCGCCGCCGGGAAGCAGATTGCTTCCACCTCGGTAACTGCCGCAAGGTCCGTCGGGCGGACTGGGCGAATTGTGTATGTCATAAAATTTTTCTCCTTTAGGTTTTAATTAATTTTGTTGGTTAGTCCGCAGTGGAGCCCTGAATTGGGGCAGGCCCCAACTCATCGCTATGCGCGGAAGAAGTAGCCCACTCCCCATTTTGTGTGTACATACTTCGGATCACTCGGGCTAGGCTCAATTTTTTCACGCAGTCTTCTCACATGCACATCCACCGTGCGGACATCCCCGCTTACCATGGCCTTGTTTCCCCATACATACTCAAGCAGGGACTCACGGCTGTAGACCTTATTCGGATTTGTGACAAGAAGTTCCAGCAGGTCGAATTCCTTCGCGGTCAGGTTGATCTCCTTATCTTTAATGAAGACTCTGCGGCTCTCCCTATCAAGCTTTAAGTCGCCCTCTGTGACTACGCTGGATTTCTGGCGTTTCGCGGCGCCGCTCTTCTTATTGTTTCTGCGGATGATCGCCTTGATCCGCGCTTTTACTTCCAGGATATTGAACGGTTTCGTGATATAATCGTCAGCGCCGTACTCCAGTCCCAGGATCTTATCCATATCATCGCCTTTTGCCGTCAGCATGATGATCGGCATCTCGGAAAACTCACGGATCGTCTGGCAGACCTCAAATCCATCGTGTCCCGGAAGCATGACATCCAAAAGAACCACGTCATACTCCCGTTCTTTTGCCCTCTCGATCGCCTCATCACCGTCGTAAGCACAGTCCACCTCATATCCATCCTGTTCCAGACTGAAGCGGATTCCCTTCACGATCAGTTTTTCATCATCAACTACCAGAACTCTTGCCATTTCTCTCCTCCACGTTATGCTGTAATGCGCAGGTCCTCTCCTGCTGCTTTTCTAATGTCTATGACCCGATTTCCGCCTCCTGTGTTTTTAAATGTCACAATCAGCATGAATTATACGTTTTTTGTAACTGTTCAGTAGGTCTGCGCACTTGCTGCGCTGACCGTAAGAAAACATAGGCTGGAAGGCAAAAATCCCCTCAGCGAAGCTGATCTGGAATGGATTTTTGCACGTAACTATGAAGGCACTGAATAGTTACCGTTTTTTCATCTTTTCACACCGTAATATTATCCTTTATCTTCTGAAACCCGGCCTCTTTGATACCGGATATCTTCATGATATCCTCGATTTTCTTAAAGCCACCGCTCTTTTCGCGGTAGCGGATAATATCCTCGGCTTTCGCCTCCCCGATGCCCTTTAAGGTCATCAGCTCCTCTTTTGTCGCCGTGTTCAGGTTCACAAGCCCGGAACCGGAGGTTCCGCCCTGACCGGTGTTTCCTACTGCAGACCCGCTGCCCGCCGGAAGCGACGCGGCCTCTTCCTTATTGTAGATCGTGATCTGCATGCCATCAGAAACTTTTGAGGCGAGATTTACACTCTCCCTCGCCGCGTTCTCCGTAAATCCCCCGGCGGCATCCACTGCCTCGTAGATCCGGCTGTCCTCCGAAAGCTCATACACACCTGGGGCTGCCACCTCTCCGCAGATATACACATAAACTCCGGATTTTTCAGAGTTTTCCACATATTCCTGCGTCTCCACGGTACTTTCTCCCTGTACACTGCCATTTTCATCCCTGAATGGTTCCTGAAGCTCCTGTTTCTCGGTACTGCTTCCAGAATCCCCCTGCGGCAGGCCGTCGCTTTTTGCAGAGCCGTTTTTCTCCCAGCTGATGTTCCCATCCGCATCCAGTGATCCGCTCATAACGACCGCTCCGGATTCATCCAGCTTCTGGATTCCACTCCGGCTTCTTGTCATCCCAAACACAAGTCCGGCTGCGATCAAGAAAGCCGCGGCCGTCAAAATTTTTTTCTTATCTTCTTTCATACATTCCCTCCTGAACATTTTCAGGGGGATCGTTCTGCCTGTCTCTATTTTACCGAATCAGTCCTGTAAAAACAAGGGCATTTTTGTTATGTACGCTCTCCATTATAACCTCAGTCCGATTTTTTCTCAAGCCTCGCATTCTCCTTCTCGCACCGAGCATACTCGATGCCAAATCAACCGTTCTCTGGCTTTCTCCCGCCAGATATTTCACGCTCCGCCCACCTGCTTTCATTGCAATTTCTTTAAAATTATGCTATATTTGGCAAAAAGCGTGCAAAGACCGTTTCATCCGCTCTGGCAGCGAAAACAGCACGTTCAATTTAATCATACTTAAGGGGAATTACTGCTATGGAATTACATCTGATGCACTTTCTGATCGTCTGCCCGCTGGTATTTCTCGCCGGTTTCGTCGACGCGGTTGCCGGAGGCGGAGGACTGATCTCACTCCCGGCTTACATGATCGCCGGTCTTCCAGTCCATTTTGCCATCGGAACAAACAAATTAAGCTCCGGAATGGGAACCACACTGGCAACAGCTCGCTTTGCGAAAAACGGTTATATTGCCTGGAAGAACGCGCTTCTCTGTATCGTTACAGCTCTCATCGGTTCCTCTCTCGGTGCAAAACTTGCTCTGCAGTTAGACGATTATTATTTTAAGCGCCTGATTCTCGTGATCCTGCCCTGTACCGCCCTCTATCTCACATTTGGAAAACCGTTCGTGGGAGAAAAAGAGTCTTTCCCGGTCCGCAAGATGATTCTTTTCAGCGCTCTGATCGCCTTCATCATCGGCATCTACGACGGCTTTTACGGTCCCGGAACCGGAACATTTCTGCTGCTTCTCCTCACTGGAATTGCCCACATGGGACTGAAGGAAGCCAACGGGATCACAAAAGCCATCAACCTGACAACGAACCTGACAGCCCTGGCGGTCTACCTCATGAACGGAAAAGTAATTTTCCTTCTTGGCCTCATTGCCGGTATCTTCAGCATCGCCGGAAATTATCTCGGAACACGCTGTTTCGACAAGGGCGGCGCAAAGTTTGTAAAACCCTTGATGATGGTGGTTCTGGTGATCTTCTTCGTAAAAACACTGAGCGAGATCCTCGGTGCCTGATACATACCTGTAAAATCCGATCCGGCAGAACGAAAATACGGAGATCCGCTGGGCCCCACTTACGAAATGCTTCGAAAAAGAAAGACTCCGGAACAGATCATGGAGTCCGCGTCGAGGACCATCCAGGACCTCAGCGCCCGGCTCACAGTGGATGGGTTTAAAGAATGGTACGAAAAAAGACAGAAATGAAACCTCACATTTCTGTCTTTTCTATATATAACCTTGTTCGTAACTATTCAGTACCTTCATAGTTACGTGCAAAAATCCATTCCAGATCAGCTTCGCTGATGGGATTTTTGCCTTCCAGCCTATGTTTTCTTACGGTCAGCGCAGCAAGTGCGCAGATCTACTGAACAGTTACCCTTGTTCTTTCTCTTAGTTTTCCTTCATATACTCCGGTGTCACATCTCTTCCAAGGCCTTTCAGCATTTTCTTATCGCTGCGAATCGTTGCGCATGCAACCGTTGTCAGCATATTGCCGGTAATTGTTGCGGATGCTCCGGAGCAGAATGCGGTCTCACCATCGTTTGTCAGCAGCGCGCGGCCTGCGCCGAGGCGGATGTTTGCCTCCGGATTGATATAGCGGAAGAATGCGATGGTGCGGAGAATATCGTCCTCAGAGATTCTCTCCAGATGTTCCAGAGGAGTTCCCGGAATCGGCATCAGGGCGTTTAACGGAATGGAATCGATTCCAAGCTCCGCAAGGCTCACTGCCATATCGAGACGGTCCTCCCATGTCTCACCCATTCCGATGATGCCGCCGGAACATGCGCACATACCCTCTGCCTTGATCATCTTTAGGGTGTTGATCTTCATGTCGTATGTATGAGTCGTGCAGATGTTCGGGAAGTTTCTTCTGGATGTCTCGATGTTGTGGTGGTAGCTTGTGACACCTGCTTCATGGAGACGGTGAAGCTGTTCCGCGGTCACAAAGCCCATGGACGCGCAGAGGTCGATCTTGCATTCCTTTTTCATAGTCTCGTAGGCGTGGATCGCTTTATCGAACTCCTCCCCCGTCAATGCTCTTCCTGATGTAACGATGGAGAAACGGTCAACGCCCTCTTCCTCATGGACGTGACACATCTTTACGATCTCTTCTTCCGGAAGGAAATCATAGACCTCGCAGCTTGTGTGGTGGTGTGCAGACTGCGCGCAGTACTTGCAGTCCTCTGGACATCGTCCACTCCGTCCGTTGATGATGGAACAGAGATCAACCTTATCTCCCACACATGCCTTGCGGATCCGGTCTGCGCCCTCGCAGAGTTCCTTCAGATCGCATGTCAGAAAGAAATTTAAGTCATCCTCTCTTGTAATTCTTCTTCCGTCGATAATTTCCTGTGCCAGTGTCAGTGCGTCCATAGTATTCTCCTTATTTTTCTGATTTTTATGTGCAATCGCCGTTTTCGTCATCCGGGCTTTGATCTCTGGTCCTGGTCCGTCTTCCGGATTTTTTCTCTGAATTCTCATGTTACGATTGTAAACTTTTGCTCTACGTTATAGTTCACAATTATATAAAAAAACGCCGTGAAAGTCAACCATTTTCCGTTTATCAGTTAACTTTCAAGGTTTTATAATTTTAATACCACTACCAAAAAAGGTCCTTCGATACCGGAATTTATATTCCAGTGCCGAAGAACCTTTTTCATCAACTATTTTCCTGATCGTTCAATAAGCTTCCAATCTTATTTTAACTCGTCCGGGATCCACCATAATCCGTCGTTGTTCTCTTCCATGTACTGCTTGAACTCGTCAGAATGATAAGCGTCCACAATTGCCTTTGCCCACTCTGCGTCCTTGTTCTCTTCCTTCACAACGACCTGAAGTACCAGGTGATCCTGGATATCCTCTGTTGCGAGGGCTGTGGACGGGTCGATGCCTGCGTTGTATACAACGCTGCCGGTAATTGCCACATAGTCAAAGTCCTGGATCGCTGCCGGGATCGTTAAGCTCTTCATCTCTGTGAACTCGATGTTATGCGGATTTTCAACAATGTCATCCTGGGTAACTGCGGACGGATCCACATCATCGGCAAGCTTGATCCAGCCGATCTTCTGAAGCATCAGATAGCATCTTGCGGTGTTGGAGGCATCGTTCGGAACTGCAACCTTCGCACCGTCCGGGATCTCATCAACAGATGTGTATTTTGCAGAATATACGCCAGCCGGTACAGTCGGGATCGGGCTGATCGGCACAAGATCCGCATTGTAGTTTGCGTTGAAGTTCTCAGCGTATGCGGTGTGCTGCTCCACGTTGACATCAACATCGCCGTCGTTTAATCCGATGTCAGCTGTCTGAAGATCAGAGAAGTCCACGCCCTTTACGGTGTATCCCTCTTTTTCAAGAATCGGAACGATGGCAGCCTCAAAGAGCTCTGTGTACGGCCCCTGGGATTTTCCGTAAACGATCTCTTTCTTGTCCTCCGTATCAACCGCTGCCGCTGTGCTGTCTGCACTCTCTGCAGCCTGCGCCGCTGTTGTCTGCGCGGTGTCGCTCTTTCCGCATGCCGCAAGGCTTAACACTGCTGCTCCCATAAGTACTCCCGCAATTGCTTTTCTCATAATTTTTTCTCTCCTCTTATTTAAAATTTATTTATGCTGTCTTAATTTACCAGAAATCGTATTTCCGAGAATCTGTAAAAGCTGTACCAGAACCACCAGGATCACAACTGTGAGGATCATGAGCGGTGTGTTCATCTTTTCATAACCGTATGTCAATGCCAGATCTCCGACTCCGCCGCCACCGACATATCCGGCCATTGCAGACGCTCCAAGAAGTCCGATGGTTCCCGTTGTCAGTGCAAGCACCATGGAACCTAATGTCTCTGGAACCAGGAAATATCGGATGACCTGCCATGTTGTCGCGCCCATGGCCTCTGCCGCCTCCAGGATTCCCGGATCGATCTCAAGCAGGCTGTTCTCCATCAGCCTCGCAAGGTACGGACTTATATAAACTACTAACGGCACCAACGCTGCCGTACTTCCGATGGTCGTTCCGACAATAGCGCGGGTGATCGGCATGATCGTTACAAGAAGAATAACAAAGGGGATACTGCGCACCACGTTGATGTAGACGCTGACGATCATATATAACGGTCGGTTCTCCACCAATCCGCCTTTTCTGCAAAGCACCAGGATCAGTGCCAGGATCATTCCGATGATCGTTCCGATGAGAAGTGACCATCCAACCATGTAAAGAGTCTGTCCGCCGTTCAACAGCAGACGCTCCACCGTGACCTTAAAGATCTTTGTTTTCATGAGTTCTTCCATCTTACTCCACCTCCAGTCGTTCTCTTAAGACGCCGTTCTTGTCGATCTCCGCTTCCGCCTTATCGATGCTCTCATCATCGCCGATGAGCTGTAAGATGAAGACGCACATGACGCTGTCCTCCAGCTCCTGTACCGCCGCGCCGAGGATGTTGACCACGACACCCTTTGTCTTGCAGATATCGGAGATTACCGGGCGCTTCACGCTGGAACCGATAAATTTCAGACGGTCCACACGGAAGTTTTCTTTCTGTTCCTTCACGAGGCTTATGATGCTGTCCGGGATCTGGTCCCGGATAACCGTCTGGACGAACCGCTTTGTCACCGGCATCTTCGGGGATCCAAAGACCTCCAGAACGCTGCCGGATTCCACGATCTTTCCGCTCTCCATGACCGCTACCTTGTTGCAGATCATCTGGACGACATGCATCTGATGGGTGATGAGAAGGATCGTGACACCCATTTTACGGTTGATCTTCTTTAAAAGCTTTAAAATCGATTCCGTTGTCTGCGGGTCCAGGGCGCTTGTAGCCTCGTCGCAGAGAAGAAGTTCCGGGTCGGTGGTCAGCGCTCTCGCGATTCCCACACGCTGTTTCTGTCCTCCGGAGAGCTGACTGATGTAGGTGTCTTTCTTGTCCTCCAGCTCAACGATCTTTAATACTTCCTTAACCTTCTTGTCGATCTCCACCTTCGGAGTCTTTGCAAGGATCAGCGGAAGCGCAATATTGTGGTACACCGTCTTGGATTCCAGCAGGTTGAACTGCTGGAATACCATTCCGATCTTTCTTCTCAGCGCCCGAAGTTCCGGCTTCTTCAATGTGGAAAGCTCCTTTCCACAGACAGTGACTTTTCCGCTGTCCGCCGTCTCAAGACCGTTTACCAGGCGGATCAGTGTGGACTTTCCGGCTCCGGAAAACCCTATGATACCGCAGATATCACCCTTTTCCACATGGATACTCACGTCGTCCAACGCGTGGACGGTTCCGTATTTTCCTGAAAAGGTTTTGCTTACATGTTCGATCTGGATCAATGTTTCTTCCTCCCCATCTGAGAAGCGCGATTTTAGGACTTCTCAAGTTTTCGCGGTCTCTGTGATTCTCCGCGTAAATAAAAAGCCCGGAAGCTTTTACACTTCCGGGCGCATTTTCTGGCATTAACAGGAAACTACTTTCTGTATACAGGTACCTGGCTGCACAACAAAGCACCTGGCCGTAAAAAACGCCCGGAAATCCACATACAACAGCAACAACACATATTGTTCATGTTATTTCTTCCCGCATTTCCCATACCTGTATCTCCTTTCCAACCGCCTGCTATCCTGCAGTCCAATGTTTCCTCATCGCCTGAACTCCCTGTTCGAATCCGATGGCGCTATAATAACCCCTATTTCCTAGTTTGTCAATATGATTTTATTTATTTTAAATCATATATTTAATTTTTTTAAACTTCTTGCATGATCGTTTTAAAATTTTCATATCACTGCTATTCCGAAGCAACACGCTTCTCCCATGCCTATATATTTTCCCCGCGCTGCAAAATTCCTCATAGTTTCGAAAATTTTTATAATTTTATATACCAGACTACCTTGCTATCCCGCATATCCTGTGATACGATATCCACACAAAATCGTAAACTATTCAGTACCTTCATAGTTACGCGCAAAATTTATTCCAGATCAGCTTCGCTGACGGGATTTTTGCCTTCCAGCCTATGTTTTCTTATGGTCAGCGCAGCAAATGCGCAGACCTGCTGAACAGTTACACATAATCCTATAAAAGCATATTCTCTAAGTTTCTATCCGGACTACGATCCGTCTTTTCACATTTCGGAACTTCATTGCTTTTATATCCTTTACCTATTTTCAATCAATTTAAAAGCAGGAGAATCCGAGATGCATTGGAAAATGGCTGATCATGTTGTCCACTTTGCATGTTCTGACTCCTGCGCAAAGGAGGTATGAACTTGAGCACAATTCCAAGTGCGGACATCAGTGACAAAAAGTTCTTTTCCGACGATGAGCGCTACGCTGACCTGATCAATGGACTCATCTGCCAGGGCAGACCGGTTGTCCGAAAAGAAGACCTGCAGGATCTGGACACCCAGACCGGGATCTGGAACGATCCGGCAATCCACAAATCAAAGAACCGACGACGTGTAAAGCTTCGTGATCTGGTTAAAAAAGCATCCTTTGGCGTAAATTTTCTTGTCATCGGTATTGAAAACCAGCAGACCATCGATTACTCACTGCCGCTTCGCTGTATGACCTATGAAGCCGGTGAATATGAGCGCCAGGCCGCAATGATACGCCGCGCAGTTCGAAATGCCGACATCAAACAGAATCCTGGAGAATATCTTTACAGTTTTTCCAAAGAGAGTCATCTCCATCCTTCAATCATCATCGTTCTCTACTATGGCGAGCTTCCCTGGGATGGATCCGTCGACCTTCACGGAATGATCGATTTTTCCGGGATTCCGGAAGAATTTCATCCTTTGATTCAGAATTACCGGATTCATCTTGTGGATGTCCGGCATTTACAGAATACCGATGTTTTTAAGACGGATATCAGGCAGGTATTTGATTTTATCCGGTATTCTGATGATAAGACGTATCTAAAAAAGTTGTTGAATACATCAGAATATCAAATGTTAGATAAAGATGCATATGAAATGATTGCCACTCATACGAGTATGTCGACTTTACTAGAACCCCGTATGATGCAGACAAGAGGAGGAAAGATAAATATGTGCAAAGCGATAGATATTTGGTTAGCAGAAAGGGAAGCAAAGGGTATATCCCAGGGTCTCTCCCAGGGCCTCTCTCAGGGCCTCTCTCAGGGCCTCTCTCAGGGTATATCCCAAGGCAATGATGAAACTAGCTATAAAATGCTCATGAAAATCATTGTCTCGCGCTTCGGCAAAAAGGCAGGAGAACTCGCCTCACCCACAATTAGATACCTCACCTCTGACGAGCGCATAGATCTCGTAGAAACGGCTGCCACCACAGATACCTTCGCCCATTTTCAAGACGCCCTGCGCCGCGCTACCACCGAAACACAACGATCCCCGCAATCGCCAGCGCCGCACCAATAAGCTTCCGCCACTCAAATGCTGCTTTCTCGACGCCGAAAAGCCCAAATACCTCAGCAATATAGGAGACTAATATCTGGGTCACAACAATGAGCAGCGTCGCCTTAGCCGGTCCCAGACCGTCCATGCTTTTTATCACGGTCCAGGTGATGAACGCGCCCATGACACCGCCGAGAAGCATATATTTCCGGTCGATGGAGAACATCCCCCAGATCTCCCCACGCCCGGTAAAAAAGTAGAGAACCACACATGTCAGAAACGCCGTCAGCTGCACCCATCCTGCCGCCGCCCAGATACTGCTCTGCTTCGTCACCTCCGTATTAAAGATCCCCTGCAGGCTCATAAGCGCCCCAGAAAGCAATGCCACCAAAATTCCCCACATAAAAAACCTCCTGAAACCATGTTTCCCTTAGGATTCCATAGTCAGGAGGTTTTTATACGGCCTGACTATTCCATATTTTCTTCTGAATACGAACATATTTTTAATTTCTTTTTTATCTCCCAAAGGTAATATTGCGGCATCATTGACAGCACCGCACGCCTTGTAAGAATCATGCTTAATGCATAATTAGAGGTGGCTAACTTCATCAAATAAAATGATAACTCTGCCTTCTTTATCTGTCTAAATAAGAATGTGCTTTGGCACATTCTCGCACCTCGCGCGGTCGCTTGCGACTATCTACATCTTCGCGCGAGTGTGCAGCTTTGGCACGTCAGTGCCTTTTTATGTAACGGGGAATTCCTCGGAATTTCCTGTTACATAAAAATCCCCGGCTATACCCGCCGGGGACCCTGTTCGAAAAATCCTTTATTTATGCTCTTTCCCGAAAAATTCAGAAAATTTACCGATTCACCTTTCTCTCCGCCGCCATCGCCAGATGCTTCGCCAGTACAGCCGTCGTCACAGCTCCGACGCCGCCCGGGACCGGGGTCGCCGCGGAGGCTTTTTCTTCCAGACCTTCCCAGAGGACGTCGCCGCAGAGCTTTCCGTTCTCATCCACGTTGATTCCAACGTCGATCAGCACAGCTCCTTCCTTTAAGAAGGACGCGTCTAACATCTTCGCCTTACCTGCCGCCGCGACGAGAATGTCCGCTTCCCGGCAGACTGCCTTTAAGTCCTTCGTCTTTGTATGGCACACAGTCACCGTCGCGTTTTCCTTCAACATCAACATGGACAGCGGACGTCCAACGACCATGCTGCGTCCGACGATCACCGCGCGCTTTCCTTCCATTGGAATATCAAATGCCTTTAACACCTCAATGACCGCCTCAGCCGTACACGGAGCAAAACCGTCCTTCTCTCCTGCAAACACCTTCGCCGTATTCACTGCACAGATTCCGTCGAGGTCCTTCTCCGGCCGGATCATCTGCTCCGCACGTTTTTCATTGATATACTTCGGCAGCGGGCGAAATAACAGAATTCCGTCGATGGCCTCGTCATCATTGATCTTCTGGAACTCCGCAAAGAACTCCTCCTCTGTGATATCCGCCGGATACACATATGACTTTGTCTCCATTCCATATGCCGCAATACGTTTCATGACATTTCTCTCGTAGGAGAGATCATCCGGCCGCTCGCCAATGCGGACGATAGCCGCTGTCGGCACATATCCTCCTAATTTCCCGTTCATCGCGAGAACCTGTTCCTTGATTTTCGCAGAAACCTCTGCACCTTTTAATGTGATCATCCTCTTACCGCCTTTAATACAATCCCATAGATCCGGTCTGCCTGTTCCGTTCCCTTCCTTATAAGAAGCTCCGCCTGGCTGTTCATCTCCTCGGCATACTCTCGGTCCTTCATCATCTTCGTATTGATATACACGCTCATGACCGCTCCGAGAAGTGCTGACCGGATCCCCTGAATCCCGACACCCGCGTCACTCACCGCAAGCCGGCTTCCGTGGAGCGCCAGAAACTCGATATCGTCCATCACGCTGACCGCCCGCTCCATGACTTCCATCGGGACCTTCGCCGCAGCCTTCAGGCACTCTTCCATCCGCTCTTCCTTTTCCGTCTTCTCTTCCTTCGTCTCCGCCTTCATGCGGTAAACCTCCGAGAGTGGCTGAAACGCCTGCTCGTCCGCCTTCTCAAGCCGGATAAAATCCATTCTCGCCCCGCCAAGTCTCGCAAGGATCTTCTGGACATCTTCCTCATATATCGCAAACTTCTTCTTTCCCGAAGTCAGGTTCCCCACCATCTCACCGAGAGCCGTTCCGATGGCGCCGTAAACTGCCGCCGCACTTCCGCCCCCCGGAGTCGGTGCCTTGGATGCCAGGGCTTCCAGGTATTCGTTCCACTGTTCCATGAACACGTTTCCTTCCATATTTACTCTCTGCGCAGCTATCCCGGTCTTCTGATACTGCCATATCCTTCCATACAATATGTCAGGCGGCTGGCGCAGTCTTGAAACCTATTATCCATGATTTCACAGTGCTTGTCAATCCTGACTCTATATTTCCTACCATTTCTATATGATTTTCATTCTGACAGCCGCCCTGATTTCATTTCCTGTCCGCCGCTCTCTCCCTCTGCTTTTCCACCACCAGATCCTTTTTATTTTCCCCGCCG